>CACNTU010000047.1 GCA_902623415.1 uncultured Pelagibacteraceae bacterium | reverse complement strand
TGGTAAAGATATAGAAAAAATTGATCAAATAATTAAAGGTGAGGAAATTAAGCAAGATAAATTTTTCTCAAAAAGTTTTGCTACAACAAGTTTTTTAATGGATGACAAGTTATCCTCAACAGATCAATTCAAAGAGCAATTAAGTAAATTTTTAAAAATAGATAAAAAAGAAATAGTAAAATCATTATTAGATTCAAATTTAACAGGAAGAGGTGGTGCTGGTTTTCCTACAGGAATGAAGTGGGATTTCTGCAGCAAAGCAAAAGGAGATAAAAAATATGTTATCTGTAATGCAGATGAGGGTGACTCCGGTGCTTTCTCAGATAGATACTTATTAGAGGACCAACCTTTAAAAGTTATTTTTGGAATGGTAATTTGTGGTTATGTGATAGGAAGCAATGAAGGAGTTTTATATATTAGAGGTGAATATCCTAAATCTATTGAAGCAATTAATGGCTGCATCAATAAACTTAAAAAATTAAATTTACTAGGTGAAAATATTTTAGGAACCGATTTTTCTTTTGATCTTGGAATTTGTATAGGACAAGGTGCTTATATTTGTGGAGAAGAAACAGCTTTGATAGCTTCTATTGAAGGAAGAAGAGCTGAAGTAGATGTAAGACCTCCCTTCCCTGTTACCGAGGGGTTATATAAAAAACCAACTGTAGTTAATAATGTTGAAACATTGGCTGCTGCAACTGGAATTTTATTAAATGGATCAGAAAAATTTTCTTCAGTTGGAAATAAAAAATCAGCTGGAACAAAATTAGTTTGCTTAGATAGTTTCTTTAACAACCCAGGTGTTTATGAAATTGATATGGGTACGCCAATGAAAAAAATATTTAATGAAATTGGTGGTGGATATAAAGAGCCTGTAAAAGCTTTTCAAATAGGAGGTCCATTAGGCGGAGTTGTTCCTTTAAGTGAAATAGAAAATTTAAATTTAGATTTTCAAGAATTTACAGCAAAAGGTTTTATGTTAGGTCACGCAAGTGTAGTCAGTATTCCAAAAGATTTTCCAATGACTGAATACATTCATCACTTGTTTGAATTCTCAGCTGAAGAATCATGCGGGAAATGTTTCCCAGGAAGACTCGGATCTTACAGAGGTAAGGAGATGTTTGACCAAGCTAAGAAGAAAACAGCTAAAATTCCGTTAAAATTACTAGAAGAATTGTTGGTTACCATGCAAAAAGGATGCCTATGTGCTCTTTGTGGAGCAATCCCAACTCCAATTCAGAACATCCTAAAATACTTTGGTGATGAAATGAAAAATGATATGGTGAAAGATAATTAATGAGCTCAGAAAAAAGAAAAATTGCTTATATTGATGGAAAACCATACGAAATTGGTCATAAACACACATCTATTTTAAAATTTGTAAAAAGCTATGTAGGTGAAAAAAAAGTACCTACTTTATGTGATGATCCAAACCTAGCTCCTTATGGTGCTTGCAGAGTTTGCTCTGTAGAAGTTGCTTTAGAAAAAGATGGTCCAACAAGAGTGGTCGCATCTTGTCATACTCCAGTTGCTGAAAACCAACATATCTTTACTTCAAATGAAGCTTTAACAAGTCTAAGAAAAAATATTGTTGAATTAGTTTTAACAGACCATCCAATGGAATGTGATACTTGTGAGGTAAATAATAATTGTGAATTACAAACAGTAGCAAACGATCTAGGAGTTGCTGATCACAGATACAACAGTCCTAAACAGCACAAAGGTATACCAAGAGATACTTCACACGATTACATGAGAATGAACTTAGACAATTGTATTAATTGTGGAAGATGTGTCAGAGCATGTGATGAAATTCAAGGTTCATTTGTACTAACAATGAGTGGAAGAGGTTTTGAATCTAGAATAACAACTGATAATGATATGATGTTTGGAGATAGTTCATGTGTATCTTGTGGTGCATGTGCACATACATGTCCAACAGATGCTATTTCAGATGTTTTTCAATCTAAATCTGCAGCTGTAGATAAAAAAGTTAGAACAACTT
>CACNTU010000046.1 GCA_902623415.1 uncultured Pelagibacteraceae bacterium | reverse complement strand
TATCTAAATATAACTTAAGAAAATCCTTATAGGAATTTGTAAAATTTTGTGGGATAACTATACCCAGGACTATACCAGATTGAGATAAATCAAGGTTTGAAGTAGTATGAATAAAGAAAACGCAAGTAAATTGTGGAAAATCATACAGGAAGCTGGCGATTATTTGGTGGGCCAATTACCTGACCACCCAAATCATCCTAAAGGAAGAAACCCCTATGCACATGTTGCTATATGTATAAAAAGTAAATTCAGTGCAAGCTACAAAGATATTCCTGATGAAAAATATGATGATGTAATTAAATACATTGAATTTTTAAAACAAAATCCAAGTTAATTATTGTTTTGGGAAATAATCTTTGAGTTCACCTTCTCGGTAAACATCAGCAGTACAACAATGTAAACCTCCACCAAAAGCGTAGGCATCTCTAAGCTCTACTGGTATAACTTCCATTCCTAATTTATCTAATTGTTCAGCTTGATATTTTTCACTTTTTTCTACACAAACAGTTTTTGGATCCAAAACTAAAACATTCATTGATAGCCATGTTGATGAATAACATAATGGTGGTGGTTCGTTATGCGCTGGTTGTGCACTGTCCACTATTTCCCAACCATTATCCTCAAATAATTTTCTTTGTTCTTTAGGAAGTCTTCTTTGTGGGTTATTAATAATTAAACCCTCCTTTATTGGTGTAAAAGTTGCATCAATGTGAATTGGGTAAGGATCACCTGGGAAGTTAACTGCATGAACTCTGTGATCTTTATAATGTCTTTTAAGCCAATCTATTCCTTTTAAATTTGTTGTAAATCCATGCTGAACAACTAAATCTTTTCCAAATCTCAATACATCTGCTGCATCAAACAATGGCTCTTCTTCAGTAGTTACGAAATATTTTTTCTCTGTCCACTCTAATCTTTTTTGAACACCAATTTTATCTGATAAATAATCTTTTCTGTAATCTGCATCAGTTAGTCTTGGTTTTGGAGCAGACTCGTGTCTCATATTAGGATCTTGATTATAATAATCTTTTAAAAGTGGTCGGTAACATAAATATTCAAACCAACGACATCGGTAACTCATTGTTGCTTCTAAAATTTCATTGCCCACTGTTAACAAAACATCTCTTGGAGGCATGCAGCCAAACATTGTTTCAGCTTCCCAATCTGGAGTGGATGTTTTTTGATTAAAATCTATTGGTGTTGGTCGATCAACTTTAATGCCTCTTCATCAACAATATTTATATTTTTTGTTCTTCTAGTCATTGTTGCTGCATTGTAATGTTGTAAAACTCTACTTGTTGTTAAAATTAAAGGGTAGTCTTTTTGATTAGCTTCTATTTCTGATGATTCTTTCCAATCAAAGTTTTTTAGTCGGCCTTTACCTAATTTAAATGTTTCTGTATGTAAAATTTTTGTATCAGTTCCATCTTCTTGTACTGGCCATTGTAATCCAAATTTTCCAAGTCTCTCTCTAGTAACTCCCTTAAAGAAAGGAACGATATCAGCAATTTCTGCTAGAACTTGATCTGCATCATAAGTCGGCTGATCAAATCCTAATTTCTGCATCATCTCAGTTACAATTAATCCATCAGGTTTAGTACCTGGTAGAGGAGGTACAGCTCTGTTCACCCTTTGAATTCTTCTCTCAGTGTTTGTAAAAGTTCCATCTTTTTCTAAGAAAGTAGTACCTGGCAGAACAACAGTTGCTAATTTTGCTGTTTCACTCATAAATATTTCTTGAACGACTAAAAGTTCTAAAGAGTTCATAGCTTCAATTACATGAGCACTATTGGGATCTGTTTGAACAATATCTTCTCCAATAATCCATAAACCTTTTAATTCCTTGTTTATTGCAGCTTCAAACATTTGAGGAATTTTTAATCCTGGCTTAGTTGGGTGAGTTACTCCATATTTTTCTGTGTAGAATTCTTGATGCTTTTCATCAGCTACAGGAAAATAACCAGCACCTTGGTGTGGTTGACATCCCATATCTGCTGCACCTTGAACATTGTTTTGACCTCTTAAAGGATTAACCCCGACACCTTTTCGTCCAATGTTTCCAGTGATCATTGCTAGATCTGCAATTAACATTACAGTTTTAGATCCCTG
>CACNTU010000045.1 GCA_902623415.1 uncultured Pelagibacteraceae bacterium | reverse complement strand
AAATATAATAATGCTAGATAGAAAGGGCGTTATTTACGAAGGAAGAACTGAGGGAATTGATCAATGGAAATCCAGATATGCAGTTAAAACTAAACATAGAACTTTAAAGGATGCTGTTAAAGGAGCAGATGTTTTTTTAGGATTATCTGCAAAAGGTATTCTAAAAAAAGAAATGGTTAAATCTATGGCAAAAAATCCAATTATATTTGCTTGTGCTAATCCTGATCCAGAAATCACCCCAGAGGAAATTAATGAGGTTAGAAATGATGCAATTGTTGCAACAGGGAGATCAGACTACCCTAATCAAGTAAATAATTTAATTGGGTTTCCTTATATCTTTAGAGGAGCTTTAGATGTGAGATCTAAAACGATAAATGAAGAAATGAAGGTTGCTGCAGCTAATGCAATAGCTAAGCTTGCAAGAGAAGATGTTCCTGATGAAGTTGTTGCAGCTATGGGAGGAGAAAGACCTCATTATGGAAAAGATTATATTATTCCATCTACATTTGATCCAAGATTAATTAGTGTAATACCAGCGGCTGTAGCAAAAGCAGCTATAGATAGTGGAGCAGCTAGAAAAAATATAGATGATTTTGAAGTTTATAAAGATCAACTAAAACAAAGACTAGACCCAACCGTTACCATCATGCAGGGTATTAATTCATTTATTAAGAAAAATCAGAAAAGAATAGTTTTTGCAGATGGTGAAGACGAAAATACTTTAAAAGCCGCTATAGCATTCAAAAATTCAAAATTAGGTACTCCAATCTTGGTTGGTAAAGAAAGTAAAATTAAAGAACAGATTAAAAATATTGGTTACAGTGAAAATTTTGACATTGAGATTGTTAATTCAAAAGATGAAGAAAAAAGAAAAAGATACGTAAAACATTTATTTGAAAAATTGCAAAGAGAACAAGGATTATTGGAACGAGATTGTGACAGAATGATTAGAAATGATAGGGTTGTCTGGGCTACTAGTATGGTTGCCTGCGGTGATGCTGATGGTGCTGTAACAGGCAATACAAGACGATTTGGTGCTTCATTTGAAAAAATTAAGCAAGTTGTTGATGTAAGAAAAGGTGAGATTATGTTCGGTTTAAACATGATCGTTCATAAAGGAAGAACTATTTTTGTTGGCGATACAAGTGTCCATGAGTATCCAACTTCTGAACAAATGGCTGAAATGGCGATATCTACAGCAAGAGTAGTTAGACTTTTTGGATTTGATCCTAAAGTTGCTTTTGTATCCCACTCTACATTTGGACAGCCTCTTACTAGTAGAACAAAACATATTCGAAACGCCGTTGAGATATTAAAAGAAAGAAAAGTAGACTTTGAATTTGATGGAGATATGCAGCCTGATGTTGCTCTTAATCCAGAGTATGAGGAACTTTATCCTTTTGCAAAGATAGTTGGTAAAGCAAATATTTTGATAATGCCTGGACAACATAGTGCAGCAATTTCTTACAAATTAATGAAAACTATAGGTGAAACAAAAGTTATTGGACCATTATTAATTGGACTTGGGCTTCCGATAGAAATTGCACCATTAAGATCATCAACTTCTGAGATACTTAATTTAGCATCGATTGCTGCTTATTCTTCCCAAGTAATTGATTACAAAAAATAATTATTCTCTTTGAATTCTTAAATCTTCAACAAGAATAATACTGGCAATTACATCTTCGACATCAAGTATTTCTTTTGCTTCACTTATAACTAAATCCTTTTCTTCTAAAGTTAAGGCAATTCCATAAATATAGATTTTCTTTTTATAGGTATCTATTTGATAGTTAGTTGCCTTAATATTTTTATTAACAATTATAGCTGTTCTAAGTTGAGAGGTAATTAAAACGTCTTTTGCAGACTGTTTAAAATTAAATTCTTCTTTAATTTTGATATCATTTCTTACAGATCTAGCGCCTTTCGTTTCCCAGGCTAGTTTTGTTATTAATAGTTTTTCTTCTGGGCTATCTACTTTTCCAGTTATAAAAATTCGACCATCTAAAACTTTTGTTTTGACTGAAATAAGATATTTTTTATCTTTAGCCAATATTTTAGCACTAATAGTTTTTTGCATTATAGAATCATCTATTTGAGTGCCCACTGTTCTGGGATCTAATGCAACAGAAACACCAGTTCCAAAAAGACCTTTAGAACCAACCCCAACACATC
>CACNTU010000044.1 GCA_902623415.1 uncultured Pelagibacteraceae bacterium | reverse complement strand
AAATTAACATCAAATTCTCTTTCTAATCTGTTACAATTTCCAAATGAAGTAAACCTAAAAATCCACATCTAAAACCTAATCCTAAAGCAGATGACGACTCAGGTTCAAACGAGAAACTTGCATCATTCAATTGTAATTTAGCCAAACCATCTTTGAGTTTTTGAAACTCAGAACTATCTACTGGAAATAACCCACAGAACACTACCGGTTTACTTGGTTTAAACCCTGGCAAAGCTTCATCTAATGGTTTTGAAGCATCACAAATCGTATCTCCAACTTTTGTTTCAGATAAAACTTTAATTCCTGTTGTAATAAATCCAATTTCACCTGTTTTTAATTCATTTATATCTACTGGTTTTGGTGTAAAAACCCCAACTTTTTCAACAATATACTCTTGGTTAGTAGACATCATTTTTATTTTCATGTGTTTTGAAAGTTTGCCATCAATCACTCTAACTAAAATTACTACACCTAGATACGTATCATACCAACTATCAACCAATAGACATTTTAGATCTGCGTAACTTTCTCCTTTTGGAGCTGGTAATATTGTAATAATTTGCTCTAAAATATCTTCTATTCCTTCTCCAGTTTTACCTGAACACGCAATTGCATTTTCAGTATCAATTCCTATTACATCCTCGATTTGTTTTTTTGTTCTATCTAGATCTGAAGCTGGCAAATCTACCTTGTTTAAAACAGGTACTATTTCATGATTAGTATCAAGTGCTTGATAAACGTTTGCTAAAGTTTGAGCTTCTACACCTTGAGTACTATCTACAATTAAAATCGAACCTTCACATGCATATAATGATCTACTGACTTCATAACTGAAATCAACATGGCCCGGGGTATCAATAATATTTAAAATATAATCTTTTCCATTTTTAGCTTTGTAATTTAATTTTACGGTTTGAGCTTTAATTGTGATTCCTCTTTCACGTTCAATATCCATAGAATCCAAAACTTGAGCTTTCATTTCTCTTTCAGTTAATCCACCACAACTATGAATAATTCTATCAGCTATAGTAGATTTTCCATGATCAATATGTGCAATGATTGCAAAATTTCTTATATTATCAATTGTACTCATTATTTATTTTAAGAACGGATTTTAGCACCAGTTTTATTTTCAACTGTTTCTATAATCAAATTATTAATTTTCTCTAAATCATTATCCGTTAATGTTTTTTCCAATGATTGAATAGTAACACTTATAGCAACTGATTTTTTATTTTCGGGAATATTGTCTCCTTCGTAAACGTCAAATACTTTAATGTTTGAAATTAAATTTTTATCAATAGTTGATATGACGCTTACCAAATCTTGCGCACTTATTTTTTTATCAACAATAAATGCAAAATCTCTCTCAGATTTTTGAAAGTCAGACACTGAATATTTTGTTTTTTGATCTTTTAAAGGTTTTTTTGGCAATTTTAAATTATCTAGATATATTTCGAATCCTACTAAAGACTCTGTTTTAATATCTAACGTTTTGATAATGTTTGGATGAATCTCACCAAAATAAGCAGCTACCTTATCTTTTCCCTTATTTAAGAATACTCTACCTGATTTTCCTGGATGATAATAATTAGGGCTTTCATCATCAATATAAAATTTTTCTGAGTCATAACCGGCTTCTACCAATGTTTGTATAACATCTCTTTTAATATCAAAAACATCTATATTTCTTTCTTTTTCAATCCATGAAAGTCGAGATTTTTTTCCAGCTGACAAACCACAGACAACTGTATTCTGTTCTCCAGGTTTTGAACCATAAAATATTGGCCCTATTTCAAATATTGATAAATCTTTAATTCCTCTATCTAAGTTTTTGCTCATATACATTGCTAAATTTGAAAAAATAGAATTTCTTAATACTCCCAATTCAGAGCTAATTGGATTTACAATTTTTATTTCTTTACTGGCTTCTTTAAAATGGTCATTATATTTAGAGTCTGTGAAAGACCATGTAATTGCTTCCAAATACCCTTTGGATGCTACTGCCCTTTGAAGAAGATGAAATAACTTTTGAGTTGGATTTAAAGTATTTTTTGATCTTTCTTTAATAGGATTTTCTATTTTTATTTTTTCATAGCCACTAATTCTTACAAGTTCCTCAACTATATCAATTTCTTGAACAATATCTGGTCTCCAGGATGGAACTGATAATTTAAAGAATTTTTTTTCTTT
>CACNTU010000043.1 GCA_902623415.1 uncultured Pelagibacteraceae bacterium | reverse complement strand
CCTCTTGAAATATAATTACTTAGTGCATTTTTATGATCTAATGAACATGTATGAACCCAAACACGATTAACTTTATTTTCAAAAGATTTTTTAATAGCTTCGGATAATAAATAGGAGCCTAATTTTTTATTTTGATATTCTTCTAATATCCCAAAATAAGCAATTTCAGTCTCGTTTTTTTCTAAGTGAAAAATTAATTCAAAAAAACCAATCAAATCATCATTGAATTTAAACACATATGATCTAACGCTCTCATTGGATACATAATTTATCCATTTTTCTTCTGACCAAGTTAGTCTGTCTACCCATCTATGTTTTTTACCAATATTTTTGTAGAAAAATTTATTTAATTGAAAATTTATTGGATCAATTAAACTTAAAGAATATTCTTCTGATAGTTTATCCCCCTCTTTAAGGTCCTTGAGTGAATTAATTTCAAGGTAATTTCTTTTAACTTCCTCGGTCACTCAACCATTTTTCCTACTCGTTCACCTCCAAACAAATGAAAGTGTAAATGGGGCACTTCTTGTCCGCCATGATCACTGATATTTGCTAAAGCTCTATAGCCTTGTCCTACTTCTGTTGAAATACCAAGCTTTTTAGCAACTATATTAATACCTTTTATTAAACCGACCATCTCCTCTTGTGAAGCATTCAGACTAAAATCATCTAAATCAACATATTTCCCTTTAGGAATAACTAAAGCATGAATTTTTTTTTGTGGATTGATATCGTGAAATGCCAAAACAAAATCATCCTCATAAATTTTATCACAAGGAATCTCTCCACGTAAAATTTTTGCAAATATATTGTTATCGTCGTAAATCATTTTTTTCTTTTTTCTAGTTCTGACATTACTTCTTCTATTTTTACATCATTTGCTTCCAAGTACATTAGTAAATGGTAAAATACATCTGCAGCCTCATGGGTTTTATTAGAATTTTCATCTACAGCCTCAATCAATTCATTAACTTCTTCTAAAACTTTTGCCTTGCTTAATGATTTGTCTGCAAGCAACTTGTTAGTATATGAGCCTTCAACAGGAGAAGATTTTCTCTGTCTTGCAAGTTTTATTAAGTTTTCTAATGTATTAAGCATGCTAAATCCTAACAGGAATTCCTTTTGAATCCAAATATTCCTTAGCCTCTTTTACGGAGTGTTTACCATAGTGGAATATTGATGCTGCTAAAACTGCACTAGCATTTCCTAATTTAATTCCATCTACTAAATGATCTAAATTTCCAACTCCTCCAGATGCAATTAATGGAATATTTACTTTTGACGATATTTTTGACATTAAATCGATATCATAACCAACTTGAGTACCATCTCTATCCATTGATGTTACTAAGAGCTCACCAGCCCCGTTATCCTCCATTTTTTTTGCAAATTCAATTGCATCAATTCCTGTATTATTTCTTCCACCATGAGTAAAAATTTCCCATTTATCTCCATTATTTTTTGCATCTATCGCTACCACAATACATTGAGACCCAAATTTTTTAGAACTTTCTACTACTGCTTCTGGATTTTGAACTGCAGCAGTATTGATTGATACTTTGTCTGCACCACAGTTCAGTAGTTTATTAATATCCTCAACACTTCTTACACCACCTCCAACTGTAAGAGGAACAAAGCATTTCTTCGAAGTTTTCTCTACTACATCGTAAATAGTATCTCTATTTTCGTTTGATGCAGTAATATCTAACAAGCAAATTTCATCTGCTCCACCGTCTGAATAAATTTTGGCTTGTTCGACAGGATCACCTGCATCCTGTAAATCAACAAAGTTAATTCCTTTCACAACTCGTCCATTTTTGACGTCTAAACATGGTATAATTCTATTTTTAAGCATCTAATTCTTTCACTAATTCATCTAATTTAATATCGCCATCATAAATAGCTTTTCCAACTATAATGCCCTCGATATTCTTATTATTTAATTCCCTAGCTTTTTTAATATCTTCAATTGAGGAAACGCCACCCGATATTATTACTGGACAATTGGACGTATTAGCTACCTTTACTGTCTCCTCAAAATTAGGACTTTGCTTCATTCCGTCTCTATTGATATCAGTATAAATCAATCTACTTGCACCATAATCATTAACTTCTTTCAAATAATCTAAAGTCATTTGATTGGAATTTTCTTTCCAACCGGAGACAGATAAATATCCATTTTTTGCATCTAAACCTAAGGCAATTTGATTAGGAAATTTATCACAAGCTTCTCT
>CACNTU010000042.1 GCA_902623415.1 uncultured Pelagibacteraceae bacterium | reverse complement strand
CCACCAATACCTAAAAAAATATCAACCTCATATTTTTCATCTGTTACTAACAAAGCTCCTGATACATCACCATCAGTAATTAATTTCAAATTAACTTTTAATCTTTTTAGTTCTTGAATTATCTCATTGTGCCTTGGTCTATCAAGAATACATGCCGTTAATTCTTCTGGATTTTTATTTAGATAATCACTTAAGTTGGAAATATTTTGTTTAACTGTATAATCTAAATCAATAACATTTTTTTCAGTTATTTTAGTTGATATTTTTTCCATGTAAGTTTCTGGCGCATTAAATAAACTATTTTTTTCTGCAACAGCTATTACAGATAAAGCCCCAGGTAAATTGTTTGCTGCAAAATTTGTGCCTTCTAATGGATCTACAGCTATATCAAATTCAGGTCCATTATTTTTACCAAGTTTTTCTCCAATATACAGCATTGGAGCTTCATCCAATTCACCTTCTCCTATTACTATCTGCCCTTTCATTTCTAAGTTATTTAATTCAGATCTCATGGAGTCTACAGCTGCTTTATCAGCAGCAATTTTATCTTTTTTTCCCACCAAATACGATGATGCTAATGCTGCTTTGGAAGTTATGTTAACAAATTTGTCTATAAAATTTTTATCAATAGTCATTAAGCCTTTTCATCTATTAATTCTTCTTGCTTAATTTTAGACTCAAATTCTCTTAATCGTTTATAAACACTAGCAAGTTCAATTATAGTTGGCCATGCTTTCAATATATATTGCATAGAACCCTCAACTCTACCAAAGGCTCTTATTATTTGTTGCATAACACCAAGAGTTACTGCTCCAGCAACTATGGCAGGTGCTAAAAAAACATATGCTGACAAAACATTTGCCTGCAAATAAGCTATTCTTCCAATATTAAAATACAAATATCTAATATAACTTAAAAAATGTATACTTCTAACTCCATCAAATAATTCTTCTATGGTTTTTGGTCTTATAGTTCCGTCATCTTCTGCAATTACAAGTATTTTCCTATATGCTGCTTCTTTTTTTTGTAGATCGTATTCAACTCCCACTAATCTTAAAATTAAACCTAGTAAAATTAGAAAAATTGTTCCTCCAACTGACCAAATTAAAGCACCAACAATTAAACCATAATCCCAATCACCAAAAAAGAATATTGGTATTCCTATACTTAATCCAAATAAGATAGGCATAAATTCAACAAGTATCATTACAGCTTCAATTAAGCTCGTTCCTAAAGACTCCATTATTCTAGAAAACTTTATTGTATCCTCTTGAACTCTTTGAGCCGCTCCTTCAATTTTTCGAGCTTTATCATAAACGCTATGATACCATTCGACCATAGCTGTTCTCCATCTAAACAAATAGTGCGAAGTAAAAAAACTGACTATTACCGCAACTCCAACATACATTGCTGCCAATGTTATGAAAGACAATAAACTTGTCCAGTACTCCTCTATAGTGATTGAGTTTGGAGCACCAAGAGCTTTTTGAATCATGTCATAAAATTCACCAAACCATTCATTTATTTTAACATCAATTTTAACTTGTATCCAAAGCGAAGATAAAATTATAGCTGAACCGATCCATGACCATAGAAACCAACTTTTTTGAGTAAAAAATCTAAACATTGATTATTTTAAAAAATTATCTGCATATGATTTCTTTACAGTTTTTCTTTTTCTTGGTTCAATTAACTCAAAATCAATTTTTTTCTTTTTTGCGTAATTGATTGCTAGCTCCTTTGATGAAAATTCTAATTTTAATTCTGTATAAGTATCAGATGAACTTTCCCAACCCATCAAAGGGTTTTTTGTTGGATCTTTTGTTTTAAATTCTAAAATCCATTTATCATTTTTTGCTAAACCTGATTGCATAGGATTTTTATTTGGAATGTAAATAATAGCTTTTTTCATAAATGATGGTCGGAGTGGCAGGATTCGAACCTGCGACCCTCTGGTCCCA
Organism: uncultured Pelagibacteraceae bacterium; assembly: GCA_902623415.1. Taxonomy (GTDB): domain Bacteria; phylum Pseudomonadota; class Alphaproteobacteria; order Pelagibacterales; family Pelagibacteraceae; genus Pelagibacter. Next base: position 331 of record CACNTU010000042.1, on the reverse strand, counting down.
AACCAGATGCGCTACCAGGCTGCGCTACACTCCGATCCGAGTACTAATACAGCAGTTATTGATAATTTCAATGTATAAAGAAGCCAAAATTAAAAGAAATTTGGTTAAAATCTGGTATATAACGATGCATGATAATTACTTGTCCAAATTGTAACAAGCAATTCAAAATTGATAATTCTTTAATACCAGAAGAAGGTAGAGATTTGCAATGTGGATCATGTAATCATATTTGGTTTTATAATATCCAAGAAAAAAATAATGAGGTACTAGAGTTAAAACAGGAAATCAACAGTGAAGAAATTGAATCAAAAGTTGAAAATAAAGAGGATAA
>CACNTU010000041.1 GCA_902623415.1 uncultured Pelagibacteraceae bacterium | reverse complement strand
ATGCTGCATGCAAAGATAAAGATTTCGAAATTTTATCTAATTTACTAGGTTCAAAATTTAAAATGAACTTAGATAACAATAGATCTTTAATAGCAATTCAAGGACCTAAATCTGTAGAAATTTTAAACTCAATTATAAATGGGGTTGATCAACTAAGTTTTATGACAGGAAATTGGTTTGATTCTGATAATCAAAAATTATTTATCACAAGATCAGGTTATACAGGGGAAGATGGGTTTGAAATTTCAATTTCTAACGATAAAGCTGAAAAATTCGTTGAAAATTTAATAGAAAAGGGAGCACAACTTATAGGACTTGGGGCAAGAGATACCTTGAGATTAGAAGCTGGATTATGTTTATATGGTCACGAATTAGATATTAATAAAACACCAGTTGAGGCAAACCTTAGATGGGCAATCTCAAAATCTAGATTATCAAATGGAGGTTTTATTGGATCAAAAAAAATTATGAACCAAATGCAAGATGGAGCAAGCCAAATAAGAGTAGGGATTAAGCCTGAAGGTAGACTGATTGCAAGAGAAAAAACTAAAATATTTAATGATACAGATAAACAAATTGGTGAGATAACTAGTGGAACGTTTGGACCTAGTGTAAACGGTCCTATAGCGATGGGTTATGTTGATAAAGAGTTTTCAAAGGTTGATACTAAAATTTTGCTTGAGGTAAGAGGAAAAAAACATCCGGCAAATGTTTGCGCATTACCATTTTATAAAAAAAATTATGTGAAAGGAGTAAATTAATGAGTGAAGTAAAATTTTCTAAAGAACATGAGTGGATTACTTTGGAGGGAGATGTAGCCACAATAGGAATTACAAAACATGCAACAGAAATGCTTGGAGACATAGTTTTTGCAGAACTTCCTGAAAAAGGATCTAATGTTGAAAAAGATGGTACTGCAGGAGTAGTAGAATCTACGAAAGCTGCTAGTGATGTTTATACTCCAGTAAGTGGTGAAGTGGTAGATACCAATCAGTCTATAGTAGACGATCCTGCCAAAATTAATGAGGACCCTGAAGGTGGTGCATGGTTTTTTAAATTGAAAATTAAAGACACATCTGAGCTAGATACTTTAATGAACAAAGAAGAATACGATAAATTTGCAAAGGAGACATCAAGCTAATGTTACATAATTCACAAAAAGATTTTATTAGAAGACACATAGGTCCATCTGAGAAGGACCAAGAAAAAATGCTTAAAGATCTTAACTTTAAGTCATTAGATGAATTTATTAATAGCACCATTCCAGAAAAAATTCAGTTTAAGGGTGAATTAAATATCGGTGAACCAAACTCAGAATATGAAGCTTTAAGAAAATTAAAAGCAATTTCAAAAAAAAACCAAATTTACTCAAATTTTATAGGCATGGGTTATTATGGGACCTACACACCATACGTAATTTTAAGAAATATATTAGAAAATCCTGGATGGTATACATCATATACACCTTATCAGCCCGAAGTAGCACAAGGTAGATTAGAGATGCTATTAAACTTTCAACAAATGATTGTTGATTTTACAGGAATGGATATAGCAAACGCGTCTTTACTTGATGAAGGAACAGCAGCTGCCGAAGCTATGGGTTTAAGTCATAGACTTAATAAAAGTGATAGTAATTTAGTTTTTGTTTCAGAGAATTGCCATCCACAAACAATTGACGTTATTCAAACTAGAGCAGAACCAATGGGTCTCAAAGTACTTGTTGGAAATGAGGATAAAGTTCTAGAGCAGCTAAAAGAAGATATTGTTTGCGGAGTTTTACAATATCCAGGAACTTTAGGTGATATCAAAGATCCTAGTGAGGCCATAAGTAAAATTCATAAAAAAAATGGAAAAGCAATTTTAGTTTGTGATCTCCTTTCCTTGTCTATGTTAAAAACACCAAGAGAACTTGGAGCTGATATTGCAGTCGGTAGCTCCCAAAGATTTGGTATTCCAATGGGTTATGGAGGACCTCATGCAGCTTTTTTTGCAACAAAAGATGAATATAAACGATCTATGCCAGGCAGGATCGTTGGGGTTTCGGTGGATAGGCATGGAAACAAGGCTTACAGGTTGTCATTACAAACTAGAGAGCAACATATTAGAAGAGACAAAGCTACAAGTAATATTTGTACTGCTCAAGCTTTACTAGCGATTGTTTCGGCAGCATATGCTATTTATCACGGACCAGACGGGATTAAAAGTATTTCTGAAAGAGTATCTCAACTAGCAAAAAATTTTGCAGATAAAATAAAACAATCTGGATATGAATTATACTCAGATTATTTTTTTGATACTGTAACTATTATTACTA
>CACNTU010000040.1 GCA_902623415.1 uncultured Pelagibacteraceae bacterium | reverse complement strand
CAGATGCAATATTAATAGCCAGTTTTTTCTACGAAACTTATCAAAAAGAAGAATAATTAATTCAAATTAAAAGACAAAATCATGACACATTTACGTGTGATGAGTAATCATGGAAGCAGATATAGCGGCAAAAGCAGTTGAATTAGGAACAAATACTGATTTTTCTCTATTCAGTTTATTTTTTAGAGCAGACATAATTGTTAAGTCTGTAATGATTATATTAATATTGTGCTCAATATATTCTTGGGCTGTAATAATTGAAAAGTTTCGTTTGTTTAAAAAAATAACTAAATCCTCAGAAGATTTCGAGGAAAAATTTTGGAATTCTAAATCTGCTGAAACTTTTTACAATAGTTTACCTAGCAAACTTGAGGATCCAATGTCACTTGTGTTTCAAGATGCAATGGAAGGATTGCTTAAAAAAAAATCAAGAACTAACATTAGTGAGAGAATGAGCGCGTCTCTTGAGGCTGGTATTGAAAAACAAATGACAAAAATTGAAAAAGGTTTTACCTTTTTGGCAACAGTAGGTTCAACAGCACCATTTATTGGATTGTTTGGAACTGTTTGGGGAATTATGAATTCTTTTCAATCTATAGCTATTTCAAGAAACACAAGTCTTGCGATAGTTGCACCAGGAATAGCCGAAGCTTTATTTGCAACTGCACTTGGTCTATTAGCTGCAATACCAGCAGTAGTTGCCTACAACAAATTCAATAATGACGCTAAAAAATATTCTGAAAAATTAGAAAACTTCTCTAAAAGATTTTTAACAATCATCTAACAAATGGCTTTCAAATTTAATCGCTCATCAAAAGAACCTATGAGTGAAATAAATGTTACTCCATTTGTAGATGTTATGTTGGTATTATTAATTATATTTATGGTAACAGCACCATTGTTAACGGTAGGTGTTCAAGTTGATTTACCAGAAAGTTCGGCAGACTCTTTACCAGAAGAAACAGAACCTTTAACACTGTCAATTAACGCAAAAGGTGAAATTTTTATTCAAGAAGCAAAAGTTGAATACGATAATATTATTGCAAAAGTTTTAGCGGTTTCAAAAAATAGAACTGATACCAGAATTTATGTTAGAGGTGATAAAACTATAAATTATGGAAGAGTTTTAGAAATTATGGGATTACTATCAGGATCTGGTTTTACTAAAGTAGCATTGATTTCAGAACCGTATAAGCAAAGGTAATTAAAGTGAATAGAAGTTTAATTATTTCTTCTGTTTTACATGCTTTGTTAATTTTTATTACAGCTATGAGCTTACCCTTTTTGGCAAAGAAACCACTTGATATTCCACCAATAGTATCAGTTGAGTTAATTCAAATAGCAGAAAAAACCAATATTCCATTTGCACCTAAGGCTAAAAAAATAATTGAGAAAGTAAAAGAGAAAGAAAAAAAACTTGTTTCAGAACAAGCTCCACCAAAAAAAGTAGAAAAAACGAAAACAAAAACTGTCCTAGCTCCTGACCAAAATAATAAAAAAATTGAGAATGAAACACCTGAGGCAATTCCACTTCCAGAAAAAACTTTAAAAAAGGTTGAAACAAAAGAGGAAAAAAAACAAAATCCTGAAAAAGTAGATGATGAAGTTAAACAAGTATCAGAATTTGAAAAAAAAGATTTGTTTGATCCAAATAATATTGCCGCTTTAATTGATAAATCAAAAGAAGAGAGTGCAGAAGTTTTAAAAACAAATGATGACATTACTCAAGATCAAGAAAGAAATGTAGAAAACACAGGTCTTACACTAAGCGAAGAGGATGCTCTTAAGGCACAAATATTTGGGTGCTGGAGTATTCCATTAGGATTACCATACAATGAAAATTTGTTGGTAAGAATAAAGTTAAAATTAAAACCTGATGGAACAGTATCAAAAACAGAAATTTTGGACCATGCAAGAATGAATAAACCAGGCCAAGGATTTTACAAGGTTTTAGCAGAAAGTGCTTTGAGAGCTGTCAAGTTATGCCAACCATTAAGAGTTCCAACAACTGGATATGAAAGATGGAAAGAATTACAATTAAATTTTGATGCAAGAGAGATGTTAGAAGGGTAGTATATTTAAATGACAAAAAAAATTTTAATATTATTATTTATATTAATACCTATCAAAGCAAATGCTTTAATTGAAGTTGATATAACTAGGGGAAATTTAAATCCACTTCCATTAGCAGTTTCTCCCTTATCAATTGATGAAGAATCTAGAAAAGGTTTTGAAAAAATACTTAAAAAAGAAAATATTGGCTCGGAGATATCAAATATCGTTGAGAATAATTTAAGAACCTCGGGATTATTTAATCCTCTAGACAAAAAGGCTTTTTTACAAGCTCCTGATATTGCAAATTTAAAACCAAGATTTGAAGATTGGAATTTAATTAAAGCTCAAGCACTTATTACTGGCAAAGTAAATTATGTTGACGATAAATTAAGAGTTGAGTTTCGATTATGGGACGTTTTAGCTGCTAAAGAAATGATGGCTTTAGCTTTTACCACAGTTCCTAACAATTGGAGAAGAGTAGGGCATATTATTTCTGATAAGGTTTACGAAAGGCTGACTGGAGAAAAAGGTTATTTTGATACAAGAATAATTTATGTCTCAGAAGAAGGACCAAAAACACAAAGAATAAAAAAATTAGCAATCATGGATCAAGACGGAGCTAACAATAAATTTTTGACATTAGGGAATGAGTTAGTTTTAACACCAAGATTTAATCCAGCAAGTCAAATGGTAACTTATTTGTCTTACTTTAAAAATATGCCAAGGGTTTATTTGTTAGATATAGAAACTGGTACACAAGAGGTAGTTGGAGATTTTCCTGGAATGACGTTTGCACCACGTTTTTCACCTGATGGTAAAAAAATAATTATGAGTTTTGCTAAAGATGGAAAGTCAGATATTTACACTATGGATTTAGAAAATAGAATTGTAGAAAAAATTACCAATCATCCATCAATTGACACTTCTCCATCTTATTCTCCTGATGGAAAATATATTACATTTAATTCTGATAGAAGTGGTTATCAGCAAATTTATGTAATGAAGAATGATGGAAGTGATGTAAAAAGAATTTCTTTTGGTAACGGTTTATAT
>CACNTU010000039.1 GCA_902623415.1 uncultured Pelagibacteraceae bacterium | reverse complement strand
TAAAGAGTCTTTTTTCTTTGAGTTATTTTTTAAATATTTCCCCATTTCATAAATGAACTCTCTTGAAGTATAGCTTCTCGCTTCTAGGTTATTTGCGATTTCACATATGATTTTATCACACATTTGAAGCTCTTCTTCATCTATGTATGTATCATAAATTCTATCTATATAGTTATTCCTCAACTCAGTATCATCCTGAAATTGTGAGCCTTGATAATGTTTAAAACCAAGAGCTTCAAAAAAATCCATATCTACTATCGAGGCACCTGTTGCAACTATTGCATCTACCATATTAAATTTAACTAAATCTTTATAAATATTCATACATCCAGCTGCAGAAGTAGAGCCTGCTAAAGTAAGGAAAATTGTACAATCTTTATCCTTAAGCATCTCGTTATAAATATTAGCAGCATTTGCTGTTTCTCTAGAAACAAATGACATTTTTTCCATTGAGGAAATAATTTTTCTACTATCAAAAGAAGTTATATCGATGTGTTCAACAGGATTGTTTAAGAAATCTCTTTTACTGTTATGACCTGGATTTTTTATACCTGACATTAAGCTACCATGTTAGCTTTGTTAATGTCTTTGTCATACATAGTCATTATTGGATTATCTTCAACTTCATAAATTTCATTTGAGTAATAACCGTTAAACTGAGTTCTAAATGTCAATCCGTATGCACCAAGTTGACCGAGTTCAATATAATCATTTTCTTTAATGTTATTTGGAAGCAAAAAAGGACCTTTCATATAATCCATGCTATCGCATGTAGGTCCAAAAAAATCAAAAGCAGTTAATTTTTTTGAAATTATTTTATTAGAATTTTCTTTAATCATTCTAGATGGGAATACAATGTTTGGCGTGCCTGCATCAAAAAGAGTACCATAAGTACCATCATTAATATAAAGCTTTTGTTTTTTCCTTAAATTAACCCTTACAACTGTTGAGCCACTTTCTGCAACAATAGCTCTGCCAGGCTCACAAATAATTTCAGGAAGTTTTTCAAGCTTTAAGTTTTCTAAACTCTTATTTATTTCATTAAAATAACTATTTAAAGATTGTGGAATTAAGTCAGGATAGATCGTGGGGAAACCTCCACCTACGTTAATGTAATTTGGAATAATTTTTGTCTTTTTAATTATATTTCCAATTTCACTAATTCCTTTCGCATAAGAAATTGGATGCATACATTGTGAACCAACGTGAAAACTCAAACCAATTTTTTCAGCATGTTGTTTTACAAGTCTTAACAAACCTATTGCTTCAGATGTTAAAGCACCAAATTTTTTTGACAAATCAATTTCTGCATGTTCATTTGAAACAGCAACTCTTACAAATAACTCTAAATCTTTAGCGTTATTTGTACTTTCAATTATTTTAATTAGTTCATCTTTAGTATCTAATGAAAAAGTTTTTACACCATAGTTAAAATATGCTTCTTTTATACTTTCCCTGCTTTTAACAGTATGCATATAAGAGCATTTTGCTGTATTGCTAAAAGTTCTAATATTTTTAATTTCCTCAATTGATGCAACATCAAATTGCTCAACTCCACTTTCAATGATTGTTTTGATTACCTCAGGGTGTGGATTAGTTTTAACTGCATATAAAATTTTTCCTGGAAATTTATTTAGGAAAAATTTAGCAGCAGATTTAATGGAATTCTTTCTTATACAGTAAACTGGTTTTTCAGGTTTCAGCTGATTAACTAATTCCTCAACTGATTTAAATTTTTGCATTTTAAATGCCTCCAAAAAAAATTTAATAAAAAAAAGTCTTTTTAAAAAAAACTTTAATATTTTTTGGCATATAAAGTAAACAGCACTAAAGTAAAGCAAATAATTCAAGCCAGAAATGCGTAAAATTCATATATTGTAATATCTTGCAGAGACCCCATATAAGGCATATGAAAGAAGAGGCAAAACTACAGAATCTTAGTGATTTTGAGAATAAGTCATTATTAATAGTGGATGATGATAATCCATTTCGTGAGCGTTTAGCAAGAGCGATGGAAAAAAAAGGATTTGAGGTATTTCAAGCTGAGAGTGTACAAAAGGGAGTTGAATCTGTAAAAAATAAAAAACCTGGTTTTGCCGTTGTAGACTTAAGGCTTGCAGATGGTAATGGACTTGAGGTTGTAAAAGAAATTCAGTCTTCAAATAGTGATAGTAGGATTATTATGTTAACTGGTTATGGAAATATTCCAACGGCAGTAGCTGCGATTAAAGAAGGTGCTATAGATTATTTAGCTAAACCTGCTGATGCAGAAGATGTGGAGAAAGCATTATTAGCGGATCCGTCAAAAAAAGCAGCTCCACCAGAAAACCCGATGTCAGCTGATAGAGTTAAGTGGGAACATATACATAGAGTTTTCGAGCTATGTAATAGGAATGTTTCAGAAACAGCCAGAAGGCTTAAAATGCACAGAAGAACTCTTCAAAGAATTCTTTCTAAAAGATCACCTAGATAAATTTTTTAATTTTAATTATTTGCTTATTCAAAAGAGCTAAAAGCATAATTTTAAAAATCTCGGCCAATAGAAACGGTTTTGCGCCTAAAGCAAAAATTGGCTTATCCCATCCAATCAATGTTCCAAGCCAAATTAGACCCAAAATATAGATAGTTGAAGTTGCGATAATTAACTTAAATAAAACAACGAAAAAATTATCATCAATCTTAATTTTGGAGGCTAAGTAACAAGCTGCTAAAAAACCAATTAAGTAACCCATAGTTGGTCCTGTAAAGTAAACTAATCCAACACCTTTTTCAGGAGAATTTGAAAATACAGGAAGTCCTGCAATACCTTCAACTAGATATAGACCAATTGTAGCTAGTGCAATTTTATGCCCTAAACTTATTCCTAAAAATAATACAACAAATGTTTGCATAGTCATAGGAACTGGATAGAAAGGAATTTTGATCTTTGCTGATATAGTTAGTGCTATTGAACCAAGAACAATAACAACCAGAGATTTAAATAGTTTAGCTTGTGTGAGATTTTTTGTTAATTCCATTATTAAATAATACTCAAAATATAAAAAATAATCTACTTATAATTGTTAAAATAATTGAAAGTAAATTTTTTTATATACAGAATATGTTATCATTATAATATTTAATAATACTTCATGAATAAAATACAAAAAACAGATCATTTTTATTTGATTGATGGCTCTGGTTATATTTTTAGAGCTTATTATGCTTTGCCTCCATTGACTAGAAAAAGTGATGGACTTCCAACAGGTGCTGTAAGTGGTTTTTGTAGTATGTTATTTAAATTATTAGAGGACTCAAAATCTGATCAAAACTTGCAAAAACCAACACATTTTGCAGTAATATTTGACTCAGCAAGAAAAACTTTCAGAAATGAAATTTATAGTGATTACAAAGCTAATAGGTCAGAGGCGCCTGATGATTTGGCTCCTCAATTTGAGTATATAAGAAAATCAGTTCTAGCATTCAATTTACCATCTGTGGATCTTCCTAATTATGAAGCAGATGATTTAATAGCCACGTATGTTGATCAAATCCTTAAGAAAGGTGCAAAAGTTACAATTGTATCATCAGATAAAGATTTAATGCAGCTTTATAAAAAAGGGGTTCGAATTTTTGATCCCATGAAAAACAAATTTATAACTGACGATGATGTTATAAAAAAATTTGGAGTAGATGCTTCAAAAGTTATTGATGTGCAATCTTTAGCAGGAGATAGTAGTGATAATGTTCCTGGTGTTCCAGGGATAGGTGTTAAGACAGCTGCAGAGCTAATTAACAAATATGGCACTTTAGAAAATTTACTAAAATCTGCTAATGAGATTAAGCAGAATAAAAGAAGAGAAACATTATTAGAGAATAAGGATAAAGCATTAATAAGTAAAAAACTTGTAACACTAGACCATGACTCTCCTGTTAATAGAGAGTTAAGTGAATTTAAATTGCAAAATATAGATAAAGATAAATTATATAAA
>CACNTU010000038.1 GCA_902623415.1 uncultured Pelagibacteraceae bacterium | reverse complement strand
AATGACACGTTTTTAAGGTCTTGTTATAATCCTTTATTTTATTAAACTCTTCTTTAAATCTGTAAATATAGTGAATGCTATTATCTACTGCGATACCTATTGTAATTGCTGCAATTGTTATTGTCATCATATCTAACGGTATTCCTAACAATCCAATTATTCCTAATATAAAAAAAGCTGCAATAAAATTTGGAACAACACCAATCAATGACAGTTTTATATTTCTAAATAAGATTATGAACATTGAAAATATTCCGCTCATAACTAATCCTAATGTTAAAATTTGAGATTTAAAAAGGCTTTGTAATAAATTATTAAATAATATTAATACACCGGCTAGTTTGTAATCCTTATCTTCTAAACCAAATTTATTTTTTAGATCAAAATTAATTTTATTAATTAAATCATTTCTTCTTAAATTTTCTTGAGAGTCTATAATTCTCAAACTAATTCGAGCCTCATTATCTTTAATAGAAAGATAGGGATCGATAATTTCAGTTTTAATATTCTCAGGAATTTTAGAGTAAAGCACTCCCATTTCTAAAGTACCTAAAGGCTTATTATTGTTTAATTGAGTAGCTACTTCAATAATTGATGAAAAAGATAGAACTTTACCAATTTCCGGTAAGCTATCTAAGTAATTATGAACGGATGTAATTAGATCAATTTTATCTTTGGTAAACCAGTATTTTTCATCATTATTATCTTCTTCGTCTCCCCAATCCTCAAATTCGTCATCTTCTTCAGATTTTTTTACTTTTTCTTTATCAGGAAATTTTATAATAACTTCTAAAGGAGTGGTTCCACCTAGTTCCTCATCTATAAGTTTCATGCCCTTATAAATTTCAGTATTCTTATCAAAGTAATTTATAAAACTATTTTCAACTTCAAGCTTACTTATTCCGACAATACTGAAAATTATTACTATTCCAGTTACCAAGAAAATTGAGTTTTTATTATTTTTAGAAATTAAACTGAGTGAATTAGTAATTTTTGATTTCTGTTCTTTTTTTACTGAAATATTATTTGTGGGTGCAAAGTTTAAAAGGGTAGGTAGTAAGGTAAATGTAATGGTAAATGATGTAATCAAACCAAAAGTCATCATCCAGCCAAAATCTATAATAGGTTTTATTTCACTAAAAATTAAAGATAAGAACGCAAATATCGTTGTTAGAACAGTATAGAGAATTGGCCAAAACATTTTTGAAGTTGTTAAGGAAATAATTTCAAAATTATTTTTTGAGGGAAAATCTTTTTTAAGTTGAAGAAACCTAGTGCTCATATGAATATTCATTGCCATTGTTAAAATCAACATCAATGCAATAAAATTTGATGAGATAACTGTAACCTTCCATCCTAGTAATCCAAGTAAACCCATCATAATTATCACAGAAAAAAGACAACTACTTATAGGAACTACAATCCAAAGAAGGTTTCTAAAAACAAACCATAAAGTAGCAATTATAAATAACAGAACTCCTAAACCAAAAACAATTATATCGCTTTTAATAAAAGTCATCATATCATCAGCAATCATTGGTATTCCCCCTAGATAAATCTTTCCAACATCACCATAACTTTGAATAACTTGTCTAATTTCTAAAATATTCAGGTGGTTTTGTTTTTTTATTTCATCTTTAATTAGTTCAATTTCCTCTTTTGATTTATTTTCTATATCTTCTAATTTTTGAGATTGTTTAATGTTAACAATAATTCCACTAGTTTTACCATCTTCGCTAATGACAAAATTTCGAAAAACGGGACTATTTAAAATTTCTTTAAAACCTCGATCTCTATCAACATCTTCATCTTTTAATGTTTTGAAGCTTTGTAGTCTTTCTTGAAGGGGAGCTTCTGAATTATTTAAAAGTGGAATGTCTAATAATGTAATTACACTATGGACCCAATTGAGGCTCTGAATTTTATATTTTAAACTTAATAAGTTGTTAATTGATGAGTCAGTTATCATTCCCTCATTAGGTGTATAGGTAAGAATTAAAAATTCTTTAGATCCATATCTTTCAGAGACTTCTTTCAAGTATGCTAAATCTGGATCACCTTCTATTAATAGGGTTTCTGATGAAGCATCTAGCCTAAAATTTTTTGAATAGTATCCAAAACTTAAAATAGCAATAATTAACAATACAAATATTGCTCTTGGATTTTTGAGGATAACGTTTTGATAAAAATGAGCTATCATTCAAGCTCTTTATATTGGAATTTAACTTAATTGAGTATCCTTAAATTTTGTAAATCTTTCCTCAAATTCGAGAGTTACATTACCAATAGGACCATGTCTTTGTTTTCCAATTATAATTTGAGCCAAATGTGCAACTTCATTCATTTTTGCTTGCCACTCTGCATGTTCAACAGTTGCTTCTCTTGGCTCTTTTCTCTGTAAATAATAGCCTTCTCTATAAACAAACATTACAACATCAGCATCTTGTTCAATGGAACCAGACTCTCTAAGATCTGATAATTGAGGCTTATGATCATCTCTCTGTTCTACTTGTCGAGATAGCTGTGAAAGAGCAACTACAGGAACAGAAAGTTCTTTAGCTATTGCTTTAAGTCCTTGAGTAATTTGTGAAATCTCTTGAACTCTTCCATCTTTGTTAAATGTAGTTCCTCTCATTAGCTGAATATAATCAACCACAATCATATCAAGACCAAAAAGCCTTTTAATACGTCTAGCTCTATTACTCAGAGCAGCAATACTTATTGCTGGAGTTTCATCAATATAAAGAGGCAGTTCAGAAATATTTTTTGATGTTTCTAAAAACTTATCAAATTGGTCATCAGATATTCTTCCTCTTCTAATATCATTAGAACTAATTCTAGCTTGTTCAGAAATAATTCTTGTAGACAATTGTTCTGAAGACATTTCAAGAGAAAAGAAAGCTATAGATGATTTCTTACCACTCTCTTGTAATTTTAGAGCTGCGTTGAAAGCAATATTTGTTGCAAGTGATGTTTTTCCCATTGATGGTCGACCAGCAATAATAATTAAATCTGATTGATGTAAACCACCAAGCTTATCATCCAAATCTCTTAAACCAGTAGGGACACCAACGATTCCCTCTTCATTCTTATAAGCAGCTGAAGCCATTTCAATTGTTTGTTTCATTGCTTCATCAAATTTTACTAAAGAAGAATTGAAAGAACCTTTTTCAGCTAAATCGAATAATAATCTTTCAGAACTTTCGATTATAGATTGTCCGTTAGTATCAAGATCATTTAATTTTGCGCTATCAATAGTTTGTTCAGAAATTTTTATTAATTCTCTCCTTACGAACATGTCGTAAATTATTTTTGAGTATTCTATTGCTTGCCTAACTGATGTAGAGAACTTTGTGATTTTTACCAAATATTCTGGTACATTTAGATCATCTTTTTCATCCTCAAAATAATTTTTTAAAGTAATTGGATTAGCTAGCATTCCTTTGTAGATAAGACTTTCAACTGCTTCAAATATTTTTTGATGCATGGGGTCGTGAAAGTTAATACTAGAAATTATTGTATTTATTTCATCAAAAATATCGTTACTTACAAGTATAGATCCTATAACTGCTTGCTCGGCCTCAATGTTATTTGGCAACTCTTTAAATTGATCTTTGACTATACTAAGATTGTTTTCCACGAAAATAAATTTACATCAAAAACAATTAAATCAAATTGTATATTTATACTGGGGAAAAGAATGTATAATTATTGAATTGTATCAGCAGAAGAAACATTGATTGTAATTTCAGCATCAACTTCTGAGTGTAAAGAAATTTTAACTTTAAATTTTCCTAAAGCTTTTATTTCTTCAACTGGTTGTATCATTGAGGGCTTTATATCAATTTTGTTCTCTTCTTGAATAAGTTTTGAAATTTCAGTTGGTTTAACTGAACCATATAATTCATTATTTTCTGTACTTAGTTTTTTGACAGAATACTCCTCACCATTAATCTGATCAGCAATTTGAGAGGCTTCTTTTTTCTTTTCGTTATCTTTTTTAGACAATTCAGCTTTAATTTTTTCAACTTGTTTTATGTTTT
>CACNTU010000037.1 GCA_902623415.1 uncultured Pelagibacteraceae bacterium | reverse complement strand
AATGTTTGCTTTTTCATTTTCCTGTTATACACAAAATATTAAGCAAGCACACTTGGCTGGTGGAGAAATTACAAGGGGTTCTTTAGACGATGGCTTTAGAAATTCTATTACAAACTTTTCAGATTATCATTTTCCTGTAGCAAAAATTTATAAAAATAATTTAATCAAAATGGGAATTAAAGCAAAAAATGTTTTTAATTATGGAAATTTAGGTTTTGATAAAATAAAAAAAATGAATTTTCTTTCTAAGAATGAATTGCAAAAAAAACATGGAATTAAATTTAAAGAAAAAAATTTTGTAGTTGTTTTTCATCCAGAAACAACTGAATTAGCTCATACAGTAAATAATCTTAAAATATTATTGAATTCAATTATATCTTTTAAAAATGTGAATTTTATATTTACTGCCCCAGGATCTGATTATTTAGGTAAACAATTTGTTAATGAAATATTAAAATTTATTAAAAAAAAAAATAATATGTATTTTTTTAAAAATTTAGGAAGCCAAGTTTATCTATCACTACTTAGAAGCTCAAATGGAATAATTGGAAATTCATCTAGTGGAATATCAGAAGCACCTATGTTAAATGTCCCAACACTGAATATTGGAAATCGTCAAAAAGGAAGGATTTTTCTAAAAAGTATTTATAATTGTAAATTAAATACTTCAGAAATAAAAAAAAATATTAAAAAAATTCTTAAAAATAAAAAAAACTACAACATCTCAAAAATATATGGTGACGGAAAAGCAGCAAATAAAATAATAAAAAAAATAAAGAATCTAACTTAAACCTTAAATTGATTTTCTTGGAAGAATTATCTTTTTTTGATCTACCAATACAGTTGTATTTGATTTTATGTTTTTAATAATTGTGGATCCAATTCCTACTCGACTATTGTTTCCAATTTTTACTTTAGGTAAAATATTTGCTCCTGAACCAATCATCACATTATTTCCAATATAAACATAACCACCTATAGTGGAATTTGGAAGTATAGTGAAATTATTTCCTATTTTCAGGTTATGTCCTATATCAACACCAAAACTTATCAACGAATTTTCTCCAATTGTTGTAGTATGTCCTATTTGAGATCCTGACAAAACAATTGAACCACTCCCTAACTTGACATCTTTATAAATATAAATGTCTGGGCATACCAAAGTTGCCATTTTAATATTTAATTTTTTAAGCTTTTTAGAAATTTTAGCTTTTATAGTAGGATCACTAATTGCACATATAGCGTATGAATTTACTTTAATTTCTATTTTTTTTTCATTGAATAATTTAATCCCTTCAATAGATTTTTTAGATAGATTTGAGTTGGTTATTATTCCCTGAATATCCCAGATTTTTTTTTTTAAATTTATTTTGTTTACAAGTCTAATTGTTTCTATAGAAATTGACCCGCCACCATAAATGTAAAGTCTCTTCATATATTTAGAACACTAAACAAAATCTTCTTCTTTAAATATTTTTGATGCTTCTGATGGATTAAAGATTGACTGTCCTTCTGCAGTCATAAATTTACTTATAAAATTTTTATCTTCACCTGCTAAACAAAGATCACTGTGATTTTTAAAATGTTTAATTCTAAATCCAAAATCTACGATTTCTTTTAAAGGTTGTTTAAAAATATTACCAATTTTTATGTGGACATAGGGACATACCAACACGTCTCCTATAGGAGTAATATAAAGTCTATTAACTGTTGTGCAGCCTAATATCTTTTCATGATTTTTATCAAATGGATTCCAAACATTTCTAACTAGATTTTTGTATTCTTTTCTAATTTTTCTTAAATACTCCCTATCATTATCATCACAAATAATTTCGTCCATTTTTTGCCACATGCCTGATGGAACGGCAACATTTAAAAGAGTTTTATACTTTTTTTGTTTTGAATAATCTAACAGTTGTTTAAAATGATCTGTGTTAGCATTATAGTGGCCCACAGTAATATTTAAATAAGGATCCATACCTGCATTTTTTACGTGTTCAAGTGCAGCAATTGCTCTTTTCCAAGACTCTTTTCTACCCCTTATTTCATCATGAATTTTTTCATCCATACTATCAATGCTAACTGAAACTCTACTTACTTGATATTCAGCTAATCTTTTCGCCATCTTCTCGTCTAAGTAATATCCGTTTGTGGTAAGGTACAAATAAAACCTTTCTGGCTTTATTGCTTCTAAAACTTTAAATAATTTTTTTGGTTGCAAAAGTAATTCACCACCTTGTAGATCAAATTCAAAATAACCTAATTCATCTGCTTGATTAGCCAAATTTGCAATTGCATCATAATCCAAATATTCTTTGACATGATCTCCTTTAGGAGAATTTGTAAAACAATATTTACATCTTAAATTGCAAGCATTATTAAAATTTAAATCTATACCTCTAGTCTTTGTGCCAACTTTTCCATCGTTATTTTGAACCGCTGTGTAGAAATCTTTTAGCTTTTTGACTAATCGTGGCTTAGATAATAAAGATGAGGCTATAGGCATATTATTTTTGTTGTTATTTATAAACTATATTGAAATAGTTATTAAAAATGATTATTAATTAGATTATTGTTCATATGGTGAACATAATATATATGATCTTATGTTCAGTAAAGAAAAATAATCAAATATGAAAAATTTAATTAAGAATTATTCAGATAATTCGTTAAAGGGTCTTAATGCTTTAGTTACCGGATGCAATAAAGGTATTGGATTAGAAATAACGAAAAAACTTGCTAGCCATGGATCAAACATAATTGCATGCTGCAGACAAAAAACCGTTAATTTAATTCAAACTTTTAACGATTTAAAAAAAAAATATGGAGTTGAAGTTGAGATATATGAATTTGATTTGTCTGATCAAGATCAAATCAAAAGCTCATTTGAAAAAATAAAAGTAAAATTTGATAAAATTGATATTTTGGTAAATAATGCTGCTTCCATCCAAACCTCAAGCTTTTTAATGGCACCAATCAAAAGTGCAAAAAAATTATTTGAAATCAATTATTTTTCTCAAATATATTTAACACAGCTAGTTTCAAAGATGATGATTAGAAAAAAAAAGGGAAACATAATTAATATTTCGTCAACATCTGGTATTGATGTAAATGAGGGTAGGATGTTTTACTCTGCTACAAAAGCTGCTTTAATAAATTCCTCTAAAATATTAGCTAAAGAATTATCTCCATTTAATATAAGAGTAAATGTGGTAGCACCAGGGTTAATTGAAACTGATATGATGAAACAAAATACAAAAAGTGAGATTGTTGATAATGTCTTAAAGGATTTAACAATAAAACGTACTGGTAAACCAGAGGAAATTGCTAACATAGTATATTTCTTAGCGTCTGATTTATCTTCTTATTTAAATGGTCAGGTTATAAGAGTTGATGGGGGAATGTTGTGAAGCTTGATAAGAAGAAGATAATATCTATCAAAGATTTTTCAAAAAAATTAAAAAAAAATATACTCGATATGGCCCTGCACGCTGGATCAAATAGTGCTCATATAGGTGGAGCCTTGTCTTTAGCTGATGTAGTTGCATGTTTATATTCCTCTATTATGTCAATTGATAAAAATAATCCCACAGATGAATTTAGAGATAGATTTATTTTAAGTAAAGGACACGCATGTTTAATTTTGTATTCTGCGCTCATGGAATTGGAGTTAATTGGTAAAAATGAAATTAAGAATTTTGAGAGTGATAACAGTGATTTGCCTGGACATCCGGTTATAAACAGAGAAAAAGGAATAGAGTTTTCAAATGGAAGCCTGGGGATGGGCCTATCTGTTGGGATAGGTGTAGCACTGGCATTACAAAAAAAAAATATTAAAAGTAAAGTATATGTTGCTATGGGAGATGGTGAGTGCAATGAGGGATCAGTTTGGGAAGCAGCTATGTCAGCATCAAATTTTAATATAAATAATTTAATTGCAATTGTAGATAAGAATAATTTTCAACAAACTGGATCTACAAATGAAATTATGAAAAATGATAATTTAAAACAAAAATGGGAAAGTTTTGGATGGAATGTTGTTGAAATTGACGGACATAATATTAGTGAAATTTATAATAGTTTTTTATCAAATGGTTTAAAAAATAAACCAAAACTAGTTTTAGCAAATACTATTAAGGGCAAAGGTTTTAAATTTTCTGAAAATAAGAACGAATGGCATCACTCTATAATGACACAAAAAATTTATGATGAAGCTTTAAAGGAGTTAAATGAAGAATAGTTTGTTTAATGAGAGAAATCTAAAGCTATGGTCTACTTTGGGTTCTAGAGCTACATTGGGTTTAGCGGCCATGGAGTTAATTAAAACTAACGAAAAATTAATGGTACTCACCAGT
>CACNTU010000036.1 GCA_902623415.1 uncultured Pelagibacteraceae bacterium | reverse complement strand
CTCTCTTGCATTTGCAGCCCCACAAACAACTTTTTTGATTTCTTTATTACCAACATCAACATCGCAAACTTTAAGCCTATCTGCGTTTGGGTGTTTTTCTGTTTTTATGATTTTTGCTACCTTAAATAAATCTAATCCTTCAGATAAATTTTCTATACTCTCAACCTCAAGACCTATGTCTGTTAGTTTTTCAAGAAGTTTATCTTCTTTAGCACTTATTTTTAAATGATCTTTTAACCAATCATATGTAATCTTCATCTGCTTAAACCTCTGTAATTTGAGGGAACATCAAGTGGATCAAAACCAAAATGATTTAGCCATCTGTAGTCACAATCAAAAAACGCTCTTAAATCATTAATGCCGTATTTAAGCATTGCTAATCGGTCTATACCTATGCCAAAAGCATATCCTTGAAATTTAGAAGGATCTACTTTTACATTTTTTAAAACATTAGGATGCACCATGCCACAGCCTAAAATTTCAAGCCACTTATCTCCTTCTCCGATAATTATTTTGCCATCTTTTATTTCATAACCAATATCAACTTCTGCAGATGGTTCTGTAAATGGAAAATGACTGGGTCTAAATCTCATTTTAATTTTTTCGACCTCAAAAAATTCTTTAATAAAATAATTCAAGCATCCTTTTAAATGTCCCATATTAATATTTGTATCTATATGCAAACCTTCTACTTGATGAAACATTGGTGCGTGTGTTTGATCACTATCAGATCTATAAGTTCTACCAGGAGCAATGATCTTAAATGGAGGTCTGTCTTTTAGCATAGTTCTAATTTGAACTGGTGAAGTATGAGTTCGTAATAAAATTTCTTTGTTTTCATCTAAGTAAAATGTATCATGCATATCTCTTGCTGGATGATTGTCCGGTGTGTTTAAAGCAGTAAAGTTGTTATATTCATTTTCAACATCAGGGCCTTCCTCAACACTAAATCCTATTTCAGAGAAAATAGATGAAATTTCATCAATAGTTTGTGATACCGGATGAACTTTTCCTCTAACGAATGGTCTTTCAGGTAAAGTTATATCTACTTTTTCCTTTTCTAATTTTTCGTTTATCTTTTTTCCTTCTATCTCGTTAATTTTAGAGGTTATCAAATTCTGAAGCTGATCTTTAACTTGATTTAAATCTGATGCAAATTTTTTTCTATCAGTCTCTGGAATTGACCCTATTGTTTTAAATTTTGATGAAATTAAACCATTTTTACCAAAGAGATCGGTTTTGATCTCATTTATTTGATCAATGCTTAAATCATTTTCAAGCTTTGATATAAACTGATCTCTAATATTTTTTATCTCTGACATATTAGTAGATTATTTCCTTAAGAAATAAAAACAATAGCGAAGATTAATTTAAAGCTGATTGAGCTTTTTGGACAATTGTTTTGAATGCTTCTGGGCTATCGTAAGCAATTTCAGCAAGAATTTTTCTATCTATTGCAATACCACATTTATTTAATCCATTGATAAATTTTGAGTAAGTTAAGCCTTCAGCTCTAACTCCAGCATTGATTCTCTGTATCCACAATGATTTAAAATCTCTTTTTTTATTTCTTCTGTCTCTGTAAGCGTATTGCATGGATTTTTCCATAGCTTGCTTAGCAACTCTAATAGTGTTTTTTCTTCTGCCCCATTGACCCTTTACAGCTTTTAAAACTTTTTTATGCTTAGCTTTACTAGTTACACCTCTTTTAACTCTTGCCATTATTAACCTCTTAAACTGTAAGGCATGTATGACTTAACAATTTTTCCATCTTGTTTAGACAATGTTGTGGTGCCTCTCAGTTTTCTTATTTGTGAATTCGTTCTTTTGATCATACCGTGTCTTTTACCTGCTTGAGCAGAAATAACTTTACCCTTAGCGGATATTTTAAATCTTTTTTTTGCTGAGCTTTTTGTTTTTAGTTTTGGCATAATTCTGCGGACTTATACAAAGAAAGATATAATTTTACAACCTCTATTAAGGCTTATAAAGGCTGAATTACCATAATCATTTGCTTCCCGTCAAACTTGGGATGCAATTCTACCTTACCTATATCCTTCATATCTTCTTTAATTTTGCCCATTAGTTCATTTCCTAGATGGGAATGCTGAAGTTCTCTACCTTTAAATCTTATAGTAAACTTGACCTTGTCTCCTTTCGCTATGAATTTTTTAGCATTTTTAACTTTAAACTCATAATCATGAGTTTCTGTTACAGGTCTCATTTTAATTTCTTTTAAAGAAACAATTTTTTGTTTTTTCTTTGCAAGATTTGCTTTTTTCTGAGCATCATACTTATATTTACCCATATCCATTATTTTACAAACAGGAGGATTTGCATTAGGTGCTATTTCAATTAAATCTAAACCTTGATTTTTTGCCATGGAAATAGCTTCATTGGTATTCATCACTCCAAGATTTTCTCCATCACTTGCTATAACCTGAACATCAGGAGAAGAAATTCTATTATTAGATCTTGGACCTCTGTCCTTAGTTTTTCTTTGAAAATAATTTTGTTTGAAGTCTGCCACTTAGTTTGATGATGCTTTATTTAAAGCAGAGAATTTTTTTAAAAATTGATCTATATCCATATTTTCTTGTTTATTAGAGTCTAATCTTCTAATCGTTACTGAATTGGAGTCAACTTCTTTTTTACCACAAATTAGTAAAAGCGGTATTTTTGCTAAAGAATGATCTCTAATTTTATAATTTAAATTATGATTTTTTAAATCTACTGCAGAACTTATGCCTGAATTTTTAATTTTATTTGATACTTCGACCGCATACTCATTAAATTCTTCTGAAATAGGTATTACCATAGTCTGTAAAGGAGATATCCAAAATGGAAACTTGCCTGCATAGTTTTCAATTAAAATTCCAATAAATCTCTCTAGAGAACCAAATAATGCTCGGTGCAACATAACAGGAACTTTTTTAGTACCATCTTTATCAACATAAGAAGCATCTAATCTTCCAGGTAAATTTAAATCTACTTGTAAAGTTCCACATTGCCAATCTCTGCCAATAGCATCTCTTAAAACAAATTCAATTTTAGGACCATAAAATGCTCCCTCACCTTTATTAATAGTATATTCTAATTTAGAAGCTTTAACGGCTTCAAGCAAAGAGGCTTCTGCTTTATCCCAAACTGAATCATCACCAACTCTTACTTCTGGCCTATCTGCATATTTTAGAATCACATTTTCAAAACCAAGGTCCTTATAAATATCTAATATTAGATTTGTAACAATTAAACATTCGCTAGTAATTTGATCTTCAGTGCAAAAAATATGGGCATCATCTTGAGTAAAGGCTCTTACTCTTAATAACCCATGTAAAGCGCCTGATGGCTCATAACGATGAACTTTCCCAAATTCAGCAAAACGTAACGGAAGATCTCTATAACTTTTTAAGCCTTGATTAAATACCTGGATATGACCAGGGCAATTCATTGGTTTAATTGCAAAAACTTTCTCATCTGGTGTTTCAGAAGTATACATGTTTTCTCCATATTTTTCCCAATGCCCAGATTTTTCCCATAGTTGTCTATCTAGCACCTCTGGAGTATTGACCTCTTTATAACCAGCTGCATCTTGTCTGCTTCTCATGTAGTTAATGAGCTTTTGAAACAAACCCCATCCTCTTTCATGCCAAAATACTGAGCCAGGGCTTTCTTCTCTAAAATGAAATAAATCCATTTCTCTACCTAATTTTCTGTGATCTCTTTTTTCGGCTTCTTCTATTCTTTTCAAATATTCATCTAGATCTTTTTGAGTTGCCCAACTCGTACCATATATTCGTTGCAACATTTCATTATTAGAGTCTCCTCTCCAATATGCTCCTGATACTTTTGTAAGTTTAAAATATTTTCCTATTTTACCTGTAGAGGATAAATGTGGGCCTCTACATAAATCATGCCATTCTCCGTGAAAATAAATTGATACATCTTCATTTTCAGGTATCGCTTCAATTAGCTCAGCTTTATAAATTTCTCCTTTTTTTTTAAAATGGCTAATTGCTTTGTTTCTATCCCAAACTTCTCTTTTTGTTGTTTCATTCCTATCGACAATCTCTTTCATTTTGTTTTCAATTTTAACAAGATCATCCTCTGTAAATGGTTCTTTTCTAGCAAAGTCATAATAAAATCCATTTTCAATTACGGGTCCAATTGTAACTTGTGTACCAGGAAATAATTCTTGAACAGCCATAGCTAAAATATGAGCTGTGTCATGCCTTATAGTTTCCAAACCCTCAGGATTTTTTGAAGTAAAAATTTTTACAGAACAGTCATTTTCAATTTGAAAATCAAGATCTTTAAGCTCACCATCAACACTTATGACCATGGCTTGCTTTGCTAACGATTTACTGATTTTTTCAGCTATTTCCAGTCCAGTAACTTTATTAGGAAAATCAATATTGTTTCCGTCAGGTA
>CACNTU010000035.1 GCA_902623415.1 uncultured Pelagibacteraceae bacterium | reverse complement strand
AATATTATCTAAATTAAATATTGATTATTTTAAATTAAAAGTTGAGCACGAATTTAATTATAAAACAGATGAAAAAAAGGGGAAAATAATTTTTTTAGCAAACAAATCCAAAAGTTTTTCAAATTATAAAATAAAAAAAAAATTATTTGAATTTAGATATTATGATAAATTAGAATATCCTACTTTTGAATATAAAGGAAAAATAAATTTTTTTCCATTTTATTCCAGTATAATTGGTAAAACCGACGACTTAAATGTCTCTTTTTTGATTAATTCAAATTCATTATTTCAACAATTGTTAAAAACTGAAATAATTAATAATCCAAATATTGATTTTGAATTTAAAATTGAAGCAAACAAAATTATGAATAATCAAAATTTTGTAAAACTAAATATGTATTCTAAAATAAAAGAAGGACTGATTGATATAGATAGCACTTCAATTGAATGGAAAAATAAATCAAAATTAAAAATATTTGAGAGTCTTATTTTTGTTAAAAATGGTGAATTAATTTTAGATGGTAAAATAGAAATTGATATTTTGGACTATAATGAAATTTATAAACAATTTCTCACTCCAAAAAACCATAGAAAAAAAATTTCGAAAGTTAATTTAAATTTTACTTATAATTTTGATCAGAATGAAGCAAAATTTAAAGATATTAGGATTGATGGGAAGTTCAATCAAGATTTAAGTCAGATTATAAATGGTTTAATATTTAAAAAAGACAATTTGCAAAATAAGATTTATTTAAAAAGAATTTTTAATGAAGCTTTTAAAAGTTATGCTGGATAGATCATTTTTTTAGGATCAACAATTTTATTGTAATCTTTTTCATTGATTAATCCGGTTTTTAAAGCTTCATGCTTTAAAGTTGTGTTATTTTTAAGTGCAGTTTTTGCAATTTTTGCAGCGTTGTCATATCCAATGTGTGGTGCTAGTGCAGTAACCAGCATAAGTGAATTATCCAAATGTTCTTGAATTTTCTTTTTATTAGCTTTTATTCCTTTGACACAATATAGAGCAAAATTTTTTGTACTGTCAGCAATCAAGTCGACTGATTGTAAGATGTTATGAGCAATTAAAGGTTTAAATACATTTAGCTCGAAATGGCCATGAGATCCTGCCATTGTTATTCCATTATGATTTCCAATTACTTTTACACAAACCATTGTTACGGCTTCACATTGTGTTGGATTTACTTTTCCAGGCATTATTGAAGACCCTGGTTCGTTTTCAGGAAGAATTAATTCTCCATAACCAGCCCTTGGGCCTGAACCTAGGAAACGAATATCATTAGATATTTTCATTAAAGCTACAGCACAGGTATTAAGGGCACCAGAAAAATTAACAATTGCATCATGAGCAGCAAGTTCTGCAAATTTATTTGGAGCTGGTTTGAATTTAATCTTTGTAAATCTAGCAATTTCTTTTACAATTTTTTTGTCAAAATTTTTCTTTGAATTTATTCCAGTACCAACTGCCGTACCTCCTTGAGCGAGAAACAATATTTCCTTTAAAGCATATTCTATTCTTTCAATACTTTTTTTAACTTGGAAATGATATCCAGAGAATTCCTGTCCGAGAGATAATGGAGTAGCATCTTGTAAATGGGTTCTTCCAATTTTTACTATGTTTTTAAATTCGTTGGATTTTCTTTTTAGCTCCTTTTCTAAAATTTTTAAGCTTGGTAGCATTTTAGAAATAGTCTCTTTAGCAACGGAGATGTGCATTGCAGTTGGAAAAACATCATTTGTTGATTGCGATTTGTTTACATGGTCGTTTGGATGAACTGGCTTTTTTGTACCTTTTTTACCACCTAAGATTTCTATTGCCCTGTTAGCAATGACCTCATTTACATTCATGTTCGTTTGTGTTCCAGAACCTGTTTGCCAGACTTTTAAAGGAAAGTTTTCATCTAATTTACCTTTAATTACTTCGTCTGATGCTTTGATTATTGCTTTAGAAATTTTACCATCAATTAATTTATCTTTAGCATGAACAATTGCAGCGGATCTTTTGATAATCGCTATTGATTTAATAATTGAAATATTAACTAAAATTTTTCCAATATTAAAAAATTTATTGGATCTCTGAGTAGATGCGCCCCAATATTTATCATTTGGGACATTTATACTTCCAATACTGTCAAATTCTTTTCTTAATTTCATTGATTAATTTTTAAGTAACAAATAATTATTAACATACAATAATTTTTTAAAAACATACAGGAGCATTATGTCGAATTTTAGTAAAGTTGGTACTTTCATGAAAACTTTTGGTCAGGAGGTTAAAACTAAACCTTCATTTAGCACTGATAAAATAAATAAATTAAGGTTAGACCTAATTAAAGAGGAATTAGAAGAACTTACAGAAGCTATGAATAATAAGGATTTATTGGAAGTGGCTGATGCGCTAACAGATATATTATATGTTACTTATGGAGCAGGACACGCTTTTGGAATTGATCTAGACAAATGTTTTGATGAGGTTCAAAATTCAAATATGAGCAAGTTAGATGAAAATGGGAAACCAATTTATAATGAGTCTGGAAAAGTCATGAAAGGCCCTAACTATTTTAAGCCAGATTTATCAAAGTTTATGAATTAAATTTCTAACTTAAAGTCAATTGCAGGAGCGCTATGTGTAATACTGCCAACAGAAATTCTATTAATTCCAGTAGAAGCAATGGCTTTAACAGTTTTTAAAGTAACATTTCCTGAAGCTTCAGTTTCATAAAACTTTTTAGCAATTTTAACACCATGTTTTAGATTTTTAACACTCATATTGTCAAGCAAAACAGTATTAAATTTTAGACCTAATATTGATTTAAGTTGTTTAATTGTATCAACCTCAACCGTAATTTTTTTTCCTTTTTTATTTTTTATTGCCTTTAAGACTAAATTTTTTAAATCTGAAATAGCAATATGGTTATCTTTAATTAAATATTCATCGCTTAAATTAAATCTATGATTTGTGCCACCTCCTAGTTTAACAGCATATTTTTGGACAACTCTTAAATTAGGAATTGTTTTTCTTGTACAACAAATTTTAGTTTTTTTTCCTGCTAATTTAACAAACTCATTTGTTTTAGTTGCTATTCCAGAAATATGAGACAAAAAATTTAAAGCTACTCTTTCAGCTATTAGAATATTTTTTACATTACCTTTAATTAAAGCTACTAAATTTCCTTTTTTAACTTTAGAGCCATCTTTTTTTTTAATAATGAATTTTATTTTATTATCAATTAATGCAAAAGTTTGTTTAGCAAATAACAATCCTCCAACAATTGCACTTTGATTTGCAATTAATTTAACCGTTACAATTTTATCATCTTTAATTAAACTTGAAGTGATATCTCCTGAAGGATAAAGATCTTCGTTTAATGCTAGCTTAACAGTACTTTTGATAAATTCTTTGCTTAGTTTTATTTTTGACACTTAATTATCTGCCAATTGCTGCCATTCTCTCCACAGATATTCTGGCTTTCTCAATTGTTTCTTTGTCCATAATTATTTCACCAGTTTCGTTTTCTAAACAATCTAATATCTTTGGAAGTGTAATTTTTTTCATGTGAGGACACATATTACATGGTTTAACAAATTCTACATTTGGATTTTCTATCTGGATATTATCACTCATTGAGCACTCAGTAACCATCATTACTTTTTTTGGTTGATTATCTTTTACATATTTTATCATTCCCGATGTTGATCCTGCAAAATCACTTGCTTCAATTACATCTGGAGGACATTCTGGGTGTGCAATAATTTTAATTCCTGGATTATTTTTTCTTATATCCTCTATTTCTTTTTTATTAAATTGATCATGAACAATGCAAATTCCTTTCCAAGAAATAATTTCAACATCAGTTTGAGAAGCAACATATTTAGCTAAATAATCATCAGGTAAAAATATTACTCTTTTTACTCCAAGCGATTTAACTATTTTAACTGCATTCGCAGATGTACAACAAACATCTGTTTCAGCCTTAACCTCTGCAGATGTGTTAACATAGGACACAACAGGAACGCCTGGGTATTTTTCTTTTAATAGCCTAACATCTTTACCCGTAATAGATGATGATAAAGAACAGCCAGCATCCATATCAGGAAGAATAACTTTTTTATTAGGACTCATTAATTTTGCAGTTTCTGCCATGAAATGTACTCCAGCCATTAAAATAATATCAGCTGAAGTTTTTGAGGCTTCAATTGCTAATGCAAGTGAGTCAGCAGAAAAATCTGCAACACCATGATAAATTTCTGGTGTTTGATAGTTGTGAGCAAGAATTACTGCATTTTTTTCTTTCTTTAATTTATTAATTTTATGAATATAGGGAGCATGAACTGACCATTCAATTTCAGGCACAACCTTAGAAATTTTTTGATAAATTGGATCTGTTGCTTTACGTACTTCTTGTGTAAATTCCATGAGGATTTTTACCAATTTGAAACATAATTGTCATTCATTTATTATGAGACATTTCGCGGTCGTGCTGAAATTGGTAGACAGGCACGGTTGAGGGCCGTGTGGACCCAGTCCATGAGAGTTCGAGTCTCTCCGACCGCACCAAAGTGAATTTTATAGAGGAGTTTTTGATGGATAAATTGCTTTCAGTAATATTTATGATTGGATTTTTAATTTTAGTTCTACCAAGTTTTTTACAATTAAATTCTCAATTAAAGCAATTTCTTAAAAATCTCAGTATATGGATTATTGTAGTTTTTATTATTTTAATGATTGTTTATTTATTTAAATAAGAAATTAGTTTTTTATCCAATCAGGTTTATTGATATTTATTGAAGCTTCTTTAGTTTTAAAATTTGCTTTTTCATCAAAGTTTTCGTTTAAGTATTTAATTAAAGCAAAAGGGTAGTCACCATCAATTAAAACCTTACCTATTTCAATTTCATTATTATAAATACTTTCACCTTCGTGCAGTTTTCCATTAATTACATTTATTGGAAATAATCTTTTTGAAAGCTTGTTCTTTAATTTAATTCGCGCTGTATTTTCTTGGCCGACATAACAGCCTTTTTTGAAATCAATTCCATTTAGTTCTTCAAAATTACATTCAATACCAAACAATTTGTCTTTTAATTTATTTAAATCTTTTGGAACTATTCCAAGGCTATGACTTAATGAATAATATCCTTTAAGATTAGCATCATGAAGGTCTAGTTTTTTTAAAGATAAATAAAGTTTTTCTAAATTAATAATTAATCTCGCACCTAAATCCTTATTTCTTGGATCTAAAAAAATTGGATCTTCTCTATATTTAATTGTGCATCCAGGTTGATCTTTTGCTCGATCAAAAGTTAAGAATTTTTCATGAGAAAATGCTGCAATAACAAATTCATTACTTAAATTGAGAATTTCAACTTTTGATCTAAGTTTATACAAGCATAATTGTTTGTATAACTCCTCAGCCTGAGATTTTTCACAATCCAAAATATATCCTGATTTATGTTTTACGATTATAAATTCATATAAAAATTTACCCTGGGGCGAAAGTAAAGAGCTAAAACAACTATTT
>CACNTU010000034.1 GCA_902623415.1 uncultured Pelagibacteraceae bacterium | reverse complement strand
CAAACTACAGAATAAGAAAGCAAAACTTAGAAGATGAAATAAAAAGGATAAGAAATTCAAATGACCCAAATAAAGAAAAAAAAATAAAAAGATTGGAAAAAAGATATACTTTAGGTGGTTTAAATTTTGATGCTATAGTAATTGCTGATTTTGATGAAAGTCTAAAAAGTGTATCTACATCACTTTTATACACTGACGTACTTCCTAAAAACAAATATTTCATAACTTTAAATCAATGGTTTGACGAAAGTTTATTAAATGAAACTGATATCCAGCCTTTATATTATCCTTCAATAAATAAAGAAAATTTTGATAGCTACAAAATTAAATACTATAACGCATTTAATGAAGACCCTACACACTTGTCTCTATTAAGTTATGATCTTGTTGGTTTGGTTTATTATTTATCACTCAACTCAAAAACAGAAAACCTAAATAAAATCTTTAAGAGAAAAAACTCTTTTAAAGGAAAAATAGGAGTCTTTGATATCCAAAATAATAAAATAAATCATAGACTTAATTTTTATAAAATTGAGGATCAAAAACTTATAGAAATTTTTTAATTTTTTTAAAAGCTTGATATCTATGATCCATCTTATACTTTTGAGATGGCTTCATTTCTCCAAAAGTTTTTCTTTTTTTTACAGGAATAAAAATTGGATCATAACCAAAACCATTCTTTCCTTTTGCTTCATGTGAAATATGACCTTCAACTTTACCTGTAACGCAAGCAATTTCATTCTACTTTGAACATGGGTTTATTGCTTTTATTTTTTTGTTTTTCCAATTTTTGTCTTTTTTATTTAATTCTCTATAAACTCTTTTTATAGCTTTACTAAAGTCCCCATACTTACCTCCCCATCTTGCAGAATAAATTCCAGGACTTTTATTTAAAAAATCAATTTCCAAACCAGAGTCGTCAGCTAAACAAAACAATCCTGTTTTTTTTGAAAAATATTTAGATTTGATCAGTGAGTTTTCTTTAAAAGTCTTACCGTTTTCAACTGGACTCTCAAGATTAAACCTAGATGTTGAATAAATTTTAATACTTTTTGGCAATAAACTCTTGATTTCTCTTAGTTTGCCTCTGTTATTAGTCCCGATGAGTAATTTATTAATTTTTTGTTTAGACATCTAGAAATTATCGAAATCCTTACCATATAAGAAGCTATGGAAAAAGAGGAAATCAAAAATAACACATCTGCAGATCAAAACGAAGATACTGTAAAAGAAAATGAGAAACCTGAAGAGAATCTAGTCGAAGAAAATAAACAAGAAATAGAGCAAAAAACTAAAGAAGAAGTTACAGAGCCAACTCCAGAAGAAAAAATTGCTGAACTGGAAGATAAGGTGGCAAGAACTTTTGCTGAAATGGAAAATCAAAGAAGAAGATTTGAAAAAGAAAAAGAAGATGCTTTTGAATATGGTGGTTACAGTTTTGCAAAAGAAGCATTAAATTTGATTGATAACTTAGATCGATCCAAACATGTTCTCGAAAGCGATGATAAATTAAAAGATACTGAAGCATTAAAAAAGACGCTAGATCATTTAGATATTATTAAAAAAGATCTTGTCTCAATATTTGAAAAAAATAACATTAAACCAATTGATAGCCTTAACAAAAAACTAGATCCAAACTTTCATCAAGCAATGATGGAAATTGAGGACGATACGAAAGAACCAGGAACAATAATTCAGGAAATCCAAAAAGGTTTTACTATAAAAGACAGATTACTTAGACCCTCATTAGTAGGAGTGTCAAAAAAAGTTACAATTAAAGAAGAAAAAACCGAAGAAAATCAGGAAAATACAGAAAATAAATAATTATGAGATCAACTTGTAGTTTCACATTTAAACCCTATATGACGAAAGAGAGACTTTAATATTATGAGTAAAATTATTGGAATAGACTTAGGAACAACAAATTCATGTGTTGCCATAATGGAAGGAACACAAGCTAAGGTTTTAGAAAATGCAGAAGGAGCAAGAACTACTCCATCAGTTGTAGCATTTACAGATGAAAACGAAAAATTAATTGGACAACCAGCAAAAAGACAAGCTGTTACAAATCCAGAAAATACTATCTTTGCAGTAAAAAGATTAATTGGAAGAAATTTTGATGACCCAACGGTAAAAAAAGATGTTGAAGCTGCACCTTTTAAAATAGTTAATTCTGAAAAAGGTGATGCTTGGATTGAAGCTAAAGGTGAAAAATATTCACCTTCTCAAATATCAGCTTTCATTTTACAAAAAATGAAAGAAACCGCAGAAAAATATTTAGGTCAAGCTGTAACTAAAGCTGTTATTACAGTACCAGCATATTTTAATGATGCACAAAGACAGGCAACAAAAGATGCTGGAAAAATTGCTGGATTAGAAGTTTTAAGAATTATCAATGAACCAACAGCTGCATCTCTAGCTTATGGTTTAGATAAAAAACAAAGTAAAAAAATTGCTGTATATGACTTGGGTGGAGGTACATTTGACGTTTCTATCTTAGAACTTGGTGATGGAGTTTTTGAAGTTAAATCAACTAACGGTGATACATTTTTAGGTGGTGAAGATTTTGATAATGCAGTTGTTGATTACTTAATTTCCGAATTTAAAAAAGATAATGGAATAGATCTTAAATCAGACAAACTTGCCTTACAAAGATTAAAAGAAGCTGCTGAAAAAGCAAAAATTGAATTATCTTCTGCTGAGCAAACAGATATTAACTTACCTTTTATTACAGCAGATAAAACAGGTCCAAAACATATTAATTTAAAAATGACTAGAGCAAAACTTGAAGCTTTAGTTGAAGACTTAATTGCCAGAACAATGCCTCCATGCAATACAGCTTTGAAAGATGCAGGAATTACAGCAAGTGAGATTGATGAAGTAGTTATGGTTGGAGGTATGACAAGAATGCCAAAAGTTTTAGAAGAAGTAAAAAACTTTTTTGGAAAAGACCCTAACAAAAGTGTTAACCCTGATGAAGTAGTTGCTATGGGAGCAGCTATTCAGGCTGGAGTATTACAAGGTGATGTTAAAGATGTGCTTCTATTAGATGTTACTCCATTATCACTAGGTATCGAAACACTTGGTGGAGTTTCAACAAAATTAATTGACAAAAACACAACAATACCAACTAAAAAAAGTCAGGTATTTTCAACTGCTGAAGATAATCAGCCTGCTGTATCTATTAGAGTTCTGCAGGGTGAAAGAGAGATGGCAGCTGATAATAAAGCCTTAGGTAATTTTGAATTAGTAGGTATTGCACCAGCACCAAGAGGAGTTCCTCAAATTGAAGTCACATTTGATATTGATGCTAATGGTATAGTAAATGTTTCAGCAAAAGATAAGGGAACTGGTAAAGAACAAAAAATTCAAATCCAGGCTTCAGGCGGACTAAGTGATGAAGAAATTGAAAAAATGGTTAAAGATGCAGAGGCTAATAAAGAAGCTGATAAAAAGAAGAGAGAGTCTGTTGACGTTAGAAACCAAGCAGATACTCTAATTCACTCTACTGAAAAAAATTTAAAAGAGCATGGATCAAAGATTTCTGATGCAGAGAAAAAAGCAATTGAAGATGCATCATCTGCAGTAAAAGAAGCTTTAAAAGGTGAAGATATTGAAGATATTAAGAAAAAAACTGAAGTTTTAGTTCAAGCTTCAATGAAACTTGGTGAAGCAATCTATAAATCACAACAAAGTGCAAAACCTGAGTCTGGAAAAGATGATGGTGGAGATAATGCGGGTAAAAAAGACGAAAATGTTGTTGATGCTGATTTCGAAGAAGTAAAAGACGAGAATAAAGAAAAAAGCGCTTAAACTGACATTTAATTGTCTGGGGTAATTTGATGGCTAAAAGAGACTATTACGATGTCCTAGGCGTTAGTAAAAGCGCAAGCCCTGAAGAATTAAAATCTGCATACAGAAAATTAGCTGTTAAATATCATCCTGATAAAAATCCAGGAGACTCAAAGGCAGAAGATAAATTCAAAGAAGCTAGTGAGGCTTACGGAATACTTTCAGACAAAGAGAAGAAACAAAACTACGATAACTTTGGTCATGCAGCTTTTGAAAATGGTGGTGGCAGACCAGGTGGAGGTTTTGGTGGATTTAGTGGAGCAGATTTTTCAGATATTTTTGAAGATTTCTTTGGAGATTTTGGAGGAGGTGGAAGAACAAGAAGTAGAAAATCGAATAATAGAGGATCTGACCTAAGATACGATTTATCAATTTCTCTTGAAGAAGCTTACCATGGAAAAAAACAAGATATTAAATTTTCTACATCCGAACAGTGTGGGACATGCAAAGGTAATGGATCTAAACCAGGTTATTCGCCTGATAGATGTTCATACTGTGGAGGTAATGGTAGAATAAGGTCTAATCAAGGGTTTTTTACCGTTCAGCAAACCTGTCCTCAATGTAATGGAAATGGTGAGGAAATTACTAACCCTTGTAATGATTGCAATGGTCAGGGTAAAAAACAAGCATCCAAAAAAATATCTGTAACAATTCCAAAAGGTGTGGATGACGGAACTAGAATAAGACTTGCAGGAAAAGGCGAAGCGGGTACTAGAGGTGGAGCAACAGGTGATCTTTATTTGTTTATTAATGTGAACTCTCATAACTTATTTAAAAGATCAGATGAAAATTTATTTTTTGAATTTCCACTTTCTTTTGCGGATGCTGCGTTAGGTACTACAATTGAAATACCGACTATTGATGGTGGAAAAGCAAAAATAAAAATTCCTGATGGTACTCAAAATAGCAAACAATTTAGATTAAAAGGTAAAGGTATGCCGTTTATGAGAAGAGGTGATTTTGGAGACTTGTATGTTCAAGTAAAAACAGAAGTGCCAGTGTACTTAAATAAAAAACAGAAAGAATTATTAGAACAATTTAGAGAAATAGAAAACGATAAGTCAAATCCAAGTATTAAAAAATTTTTCCAAAAAGCAAAAGAATTCTGGAAAAGCTAATGGAAAATAATTCGCATGTAGAATTATTAAATTTGTTTAAAAAAAGAGGGGGATTTTTAAATAAAAATTTAATAATTAAAAAGGATAAAACAAGTGGTTTCAGTATAGTTGCGAATGATGTCATTGAACCAAATGAAATTTTAATTAACGTTCCACACAATCTTTTAATTCCGGTTGAAACTGTTACAAATCTAATTACATATCGCGATGAATTTGAAGAAGTTTTTTTTAAAACTTTAAATTCAAACTCAAAATATTTGAATTACCATCCTTTAAATAGTAATAAATTTGAATTTGAACAAATTGGCAATGTAATTAAGAATAACCAAAATTTATATAAAAATTTTTTAATAAAATATGAAAAATTCAATTCATTAGATAAAGAAAAAAAGAAAATTAAATTACTCGCAGCTACAAGGGCAATAAGCTTAAAAGAATATAACAAAAAATTCTTTATGCCTATTATGGATTTTGTAAATTATAACTATAATGGTTTAAAATATAAGTTGGGAGAAAATGGAAATCTGCATATTAAGTCAAAAAAAATAATAAAAAAAAATGAAGAAATTTTTGTAAACTATACACCTTCAATACAGGAAGCAATTTCATTCTACTTTGAACATGGGTTTATTGAT
>CACNTU010000033.1 GCA_902623415.1 uncultured Pelagibacteraceae bacterium | reverse complement strand
TTTAATTAATTTTGTATTATCAGAGAATGAGGAACATCCCTATGATTATGAAAATAATATAATTAATCCAGATAATAGGTCGTTCAAGCTTATACTAAATAAATCTAACCCAAATTTTTACTTAATTGATGTCTTAGAAGAAAAGAAAAATATTGATATAAATCAGATTAGGGAATTGATAATAAATTTAAACAAATCCTCATTTAATAATAAAAAGAGATTTGTTTTAATTGATAATATTGAATTATTAAATTTAAACTCTATTAACGCTTTGTTAAAAATTTTGGAAGAACCTAATGAAAATATAAATTTTATTTTAATTAATAATAATAAACGAGTGTTACCAACTCTTAAATCTAGATGTTTAAATTTTAAAGTTTTTTTAACAAAAGATCAGTCTATTAGAATTGTTAATCAATTACTAAACGGTGACATAAATACTATTATTAATAATAAGTTTTTTGATTATTATGCCACTCCTGGAAAATTATTTAAATTAATTAAGTTATCTGAAGAATATAACTTAGATCTTATTAATTTTGATTTAAACACAACACTAAAAACAATAATTAAAGATAAAATTTATAAAAAAGATAAATCAATTATTGAAATAATTTATTCTTTTATTGAACTTTATTTTAGAAATAATATATCTATTGAAAATATTAGTTTATTAAAGTCATACCATTATTTTTTAGAAAAAATTAACAATACTAGAACTTATAATTTAGATGAGGAAACATTGTTTATGGAATTTGAGGATAAAATACTAAATGGATAAAACTTATTATATCACTACCCCTATATACTATCCATCAGCTAAGCCTCATATGGGTCATGCTTATTCAAGTATTGTCGCAGATTTTTTTGCAAGATTTAAAAAAATTGATGATTATCAAGTTCATTTTCTTACTGGTACAGACGAACATGGATTAAAAATTCAAAGATCTGCGGAAAAAGCAGGGAAGGAGCCTCTAGCGTTTTGTGATCAAATTAGTCTAACCTTTAGAAATCTTTCGGATACTTTGAATTTATCTAATACTGATTTTATAAGAACTACAGAAGCTAGACATAAAAAAACAGTTCAACATCTTTGGAATGAACTTGAGAAAAATGATGATATATACTTATCAAACTATTCAGGATGGTATTCAGTATCAGATGAAGCCTTTTATAACGAAGATGAAATTGAGGAATTAGATGGAAAAAAAATTGCTATATCATCAAAATCTCCCGTTGAATGGATTGAAGAAGAATCCTATTTTTTTAGACTTTCAAAGTGGGAAAAACCGTTATTAGAATATTATGAAGCTAATCCAAATTTTATTGCTCCACAATCTAGAAAAAATGAAGTTATTAGTTTTGTAAAAAGTGGTCTTAAAGATCTTTCTGTTAGTAGAAAAAGTTTTTCATGGGGCATACCAGTTCCAAATAATCAAAACCACGTTATATATGTTTGGCTCGATGCTTTAACAAATTATTTAAGTGCATTAAATTATCCTAATACAGATGATGATTTGTTTAAAAAATTTTGGCCAGCCTCAATACATTTAATTGGAAAAGATATACTTAGATTTCATGCTGTTTATTGGCCTGCTTTTTTATTAGCAGCAAAAATTGATTTACCAAAGAGAGTTTACGGCCATGGTTGGATATTATCAGGGGAAGAAAAAATGTCTAAATCTAAAGGAAATATTCTTGACCCACTTGAAATAATTAAAGATTACGGTCTAGATCCTTTAAGATACTACTTAATTAAAGAAGTTTCTTTTGGGAATGATGGAAACATTTCTCAAGAAAGACTAGAAGATTGTATTAATAGTGATCTAGCTAACAATTATGGAAATTTATGTCAGCGTGTAACAGCTTTTGCAATAAAAAATTGTAATGGAAAAATTCCATTAGAAGTAAAATTTCATGATGAAGATTTATTAATACTAAATAAGTATAAAGATAATTTAGATAATATTAGGTCACAAATTGACAATCAAAATATTAATTTTTACATAGATTATATTGTAAATTCTCTTTTTGAAGCTAACAAATATTTTAATGATCAAGAACCATGGAAAAAGAAAGATGATATAATTAGATTAAATACTATTGTTTACACCACTTTAGAAATTGTAAGAAAAATAAGTTTTTTACTATATCCAATTATTCCTGAATCTTCTTTAAAGGCATTAAAGATTTTTGATATTGAAGAAAAAAATATAAAATTAGATTCAGTTTCTAATAATGAGTATTTAACAAAAGGTAATAATATTAATAAAATAGACATACTTTTTAAAAAAATAGAGAAAAACAATGATTGATTCACACTGTCATCTAGATCATGAGCCATTATTAAGTGATTTAGCTAATGTAATACAAAGATCAAAAGAAGTTGGTATAAAAAAATTATTAACTATCTCAACTTCGTTTGAAAGTTTTTCTAGAGTAAAAGATTTAATCAATAAAGATGAGATGATCTATGGTACTATTGGTATTCATCCTCATGAAAGCTCTAAAGATATAATCACTTCAAAGCAGATCATTGAAAGTCTTAATGAAAACTCAAAAATTATTGGAATTGGAGAAACTGGGTTAGATTTTTATTACAATAATAGTGAAAAAGACAAGCAGATAGCAAGTTTTAAAGAACATATAGATGCATCCATAAAAACCAATATTCCATTAATTGTTCATTCAAGAGATGCAGAAAAAGAAACTTTTGAGATTTTAAATGAATATAAAAATGAAAACCTCAAAATTTTGATGCATTGTTTTACTGGATCTAAAGAATTCTCAGAAAAACTAATGACTTTAAATTCATTCTTTTCAGCAAGTGGCATCATTACTTTTAAAAACTCTTTGGATTTACAAGATACGTTCAAATCTATTCCAATGGATAATATCTTAATTGAGACAGATAGTCCTTTTTTAGCACCCGTTCCTAAAAGAGGAAAAAAAAATGAACCATCATTCATTGATTTCACTGCTGCAAAATTAGCTGAAATTAAAAATATATCCAAAGAAGATCTTATCAAAATAACTACGGATAACTTTAATAAACTTTTTTTTAATTGAAATTAATGCAATTTATTATTTTAGGCTGTGGTAGTTCAATGGGTGTACCAAGACCAGATGGTTTTTTTGGAAATTGCGACCCTAATAATAAAAAAAATTATAGAACAAGATGTTCAGCTTTAATAAAAACCACAGATGAAAATATCCTCATTGATACATCTCCTGATCTACGTCAACAACTTTTAAGACATAAAATAAAAAAAATTAATAAAGTGTTATATTCTCATATGCATGGCGATCAAACTCATGGAATAAATGATCTAAGATCTTTTTATATAAACAGCAGAAAGCAACTTGACGTTTACGCTGATAAATATACTTCTAAATACCTTAATTCTACATTTTCTTATATTTTTAAAAGTTATTCAAAAGAATATCCTGCAACTCTTAAACTCAATAAACTACCAAAAAAAATATTTACAAAAAAAAATAATAAAAAGATTGGTATTCAATCAATTATGGTTGAACATGGTAAGGTTAAATCAAATTGCTTTATAATTGATAAAAAATTAGCTTATATAAGTGATGTAAGTAAAATTTATAACAAAGATCATAAGTATTTTGAAAATCTAAAATATTTAGTCATTGATTGCTTGTGGTACAATTTTCATCCTTCCCACTTTAATTTAGAGTCTTCACTGGCTATAATTAAAAAATTTAAACCTAAAAAAGCTATTCTTACAAACTTGTCACCAGTATTAGATTATAAGGTGTTAAAAAAAATGCTTCCTAAAAATATTATTCCAGCACATGATGGATTAACTATAAACTTATAAGATATTTTCTATAGCTTTA
This sequence comes from uncultured Pelagibacteraceae bacterium, assembly GCA_902623415.1. Classification (GTDB taxonomy): domain Bacteria; phylum Pseudomonadota; class Alphaproteobacteria; order Pelagibacterales; family Pelagibacteraceae; genus Pelagibacter. The sequence goes on along the minus strand of CACNTU010000033.1, from coordinate 1,797 downwards.
ATTATTTTTTTTGACATTGGTTTTGTCATTGATGCAAAAGTATCTTCTATTTTACCTTCTTTATTAATTAGAATTTTATGAAAATTCCATTTAGGGACAGCAGATTTTCCATGATTTTCTTTTGCCCATTTAAAAATTTCATGTGAATTTTTTCCTTTTACCTCTGTAATAGTTGTAAGAGGAAAATTAATATTAAAATTTACTTCACAAAACTCTTTTACATCTGCATCATTACTTTTTTCTTGATTAAATGAATTAGATGGAACACCAAGAACAATCAAACCTTTTTCTTTATATAAATCCCACAATTCCTGTAATTCATCATATTGTTTAGTAAACCCGCAATAACTTGCTGTATTCACAACTAAAATAACTTTATTTTTGTAATCTTTAAAATTAATTGTCTCACCAGTTATACTCTCTATGCTGAAGTCATAAATTTTTTTTTCATAGTTTGCACTAGCTGAAGTTTTAAAAAAAAACATAATTATAGATAACAGAAATATTACTTTTCTCATTTACTCGGTTTATTGGGAGTAAGTAATATCAAAAAATAACCAAATAAAGTGGATAACAATGACCCAGTTAATACACCTATTTTTACACCATCCATATATTGCATGTTTTCAACAAAAGCTAAATTTCCAACAAATAAACTCATGGTGAATCCAATCCCAGTAAGTACTCCTACACCATAAAAATTATACCAACTTGTATCGTTTGGCATTTGAGCCACTTTTAATTTTATAGATACATAAGAAAACGCAAAAACACCTAGTTGTTTACCTAGGAATAGTCCTAGCACGATACCTAGAGGGACTTTATCTAATAAAGAAGCAAAAGATAATCCTTCTAGAGAAACACCAGCGTTTGCAAATGCAAATAAAGGCATTATTCCAAAAGCAACATACGGACTAATAGCATGTTCAATTTTTATTAATAAAGAAAAATCTTTTTCTTTTTTTCTATGAGGTATTGTCATAGCCAATAAAACACCAGCAATAGTAGCGTGTATTCCTGAGTTATGTGTAAAATCCCAAAGAAAAAGTCCTACAACCAAGTAAGGCAGAAACTTTTTAATATTAAATTTGTTAATTAATAATAAAACAATAAAAGCTAGTAACATTAAAGTTAAATACTTAATACTCAAATCTCCAGAGTAGAATAGGGCAATGATTACTATTGCTCCTAAATCATCTATTATAGCTAATGCAGTTAAAAATACTTTTAATGATAAAGGAACTCTTTTACCTAACAAAGATAAAACTCCTAAAGAAAAAGCGATATCTGTAGCTGATGGAATAGCCCATCCATTTAAAGTTTCACTATCACCTAAATTTATGAAAACATAAAATAATGCTGGAACTAGCATTCCACCTACAGCTGCTATTATTGGTAGTAAAGCTTGTTTAATATTAGAAAGTTCACCTTGTAAAAATTCTCTTTTAATTTCCAAAGTAACAAAGAAAAAGAAAATCGCCATCAAGGCATCATTGATCCAATGTAATACTGATAATTTTAATCCAAAATTATTGATACCTATGAATAAAAATTTATTTAGAGTAGCAAAATATAAATTTGCTAGGTCAGAATTGCTTATAAATAATGCAATTATTGCAGCAAACAACAATACAAGTCCACTTGCAGCTTCTAATTTAAAAAACCATCTAAAAGGCTTAGAGATATAATTAATCATAAAAAATTAAATTAGGTCTATAATAAATAGTTTTATATCTTGCAATGTTTCAAAAAGGTTAAATAGTATAATTTCTAATCCTGGAAAAACATTAATTAATG
>CACNTU010000032.1 GCA_902623415.1 uncultured Pelagibacteraceae bacterium | reverse complement strand
TCCTATTCAAAGATCAATTATGAATTTAGATAAAGAGACAGGAATTAGTATTATGAAAATAGGGGAGGAACTAGATACAGGACCGGTATGTAATGTTTATAAAATTAATATTGAAAATAATTTAAATGCCGAAGATATTAATGAAAAGCTATCAAGTTTGGCCGCAGAGAAAATTTTAGACAATATAGATGATATATATGAGGATAAAGCAAACTTTATAGAACAAGATCACACATCAGCTACATACGCATCAAAAATTCAAAAATTAGAGGGGCAGATTAATTGGAAAGAAGATGCTAAAATTATAATTGGTAAAATAAATGGACTTTATCCAGTTCCAGGTGCTTATTTTATGTTTAACGGTGAGAGATATAAAATATTAAAAGCAGAAATTGGACAAGCACATGGAAAACCAGGTGAGGTTTTATCTGACCATTTAGAAATTTCATGTGGAGATAAAAAATCAATAAAAATTAAAGAAATACAAAGACAGGGAAAAAAGCCTCAAAGTATTGGAGAATTTGTTTTAGGAACACAAATTAAAAAAGGTTCATTTTTATAATGAACAGATACCAAATACTTATTGAGTATGTAGGGACAAATTTTAGAGGATGGCAAATTCAAAAAAAAGGGCCAACTATTCAAGGATTAATTCAAGAAAAATTATCAAAGTTATTAAAAGAAAAAATTGTTTTATATGGTCAAGGAAGAACTGATGCAGGGGTTCATGCGTTTGAGCAATCTGCACACTTTGATTGCATGAATAAAATAACCGATAAAATTAAATTTTTAAAATCTATAAATCATTTTTTAAATTTAAAAGACATTGCGATTAAAAATATTAAAAAAAGAAATAATAAATTTCATGCTAGATTTTCAGCAAAACAAAGAATTTATAAATACTTTATTTTTAATCAAATTAGCCAACCAATAATTGAAAAAAATAGAGCATGGCATGTTCGTAGGCCTTTAAATTTAAAATTAATGAAAAAGGGTGCAAAAAAGTTATTAGGAACCCATGATTATTCAACTTTTAGATCTTCAAGCTGTCAAGCTAAAAGTCCAATTAAAACTATTAAATCAATTAAAATTAAATCACTAAAAAATAAAATTGAATTTCAATTTAGTTCTCAATCATTTTTACAACATCAGGTTAGATCTATGGTTGGTTGTTTAAAATACTTGGGAGAAACTAAATGGGATTTAAAAACTTTTGAAAAGAGATTTAAGTCAAAAAAAAGAACACTGTGTGCTCCACCAGCACCACCAAGTGGTTTATTTTTATTTAGAGTTCTTTATTAATTTATTTTTATTTCTCATAGCAAACTTTTTATTTATTCGCCATCTTGACTCAGCTCTTACAATATATCCACAACAGTTTTTTGATTTACATTTACAAGGAAATTGTTTGTAGTTTTCATCATAACCAAATCCATAATCACAGGTAAACTCTTCACCTTTTTTAATATCTTTGATTGCTTTGACCCAAATTTTTAATCCCTTTCCATCGTAATCACAATTATTATCACAAGAATGGTTTATTAAACCTGCGGTATTCCATGGAAAATCTCCATCTAGATCGTATCTTTTATTTATTGTGAATAAATATATTGGTTTACTATTATCGTATTTATCAGAATCTTGTGTTTGTTTTTTTGTTATAAGTTTTCCGATATAGTCAATTATTTTGGTTCCCTCTTTAATGTCACGAGTTGCATAAAGTCCTCTACCTTTATTATCAATGCCAGACTTTTTTATTTTATATAGTTTCATGAAAATTTTTATTTAAAGTTTTATTAAGATTTATCAATTAAATTCTAAAAGAGCATCAACATGTCTTTTAGTGCTGTCTCGAAGTGCATTTAGGTCATAACCGCCCTCTAAAATTGAGACAACTTTTCCATTACAAAACTTTTTAGAAGTCTCTAATACTCTTTTAGTAATAGTAAAATAATCCTCCGTATTTAAATTAAATTGAGCGAGAGGGTCATCTTTATGGGCGTCAAAACCAGCACTAATTAATATAAACTCTGGTCTAAACTCTTCTAATTTTTTTAATACACGGTCAAATACGTTTAAATATTCTTCTGAACTAATGCCAGCTGGCAAAGGTATATTAAAGATATTGTTAAATTTACCTCTTTCTTGTTCAGAACCAGTTCCTGGGTAGTAGGGGTATTGATGAGTTGATATAAAAAGAACATTTTCATTTTCACAAAAAATATCTTGTGTTCCATTACCGTGATGTACATCAAAATCTATTATTGCGACTTTTTTATATTTATATTTTTTCAACAAATAATTTGCACCGATACTTACTGAATTTAAAATACAAAAACCAGCTGCTTTATTTTGTGAACTATGATGTCCAGGAGGTCGAACACCACAAAATGCATTTCTAAATTCTTTTTTTTCTACTCCATCAATTGCAGCAATTATTGATCCAACTGCATCGAAAGTTGCATCTTTGCTTCCAGGTGAAATGATTGTATCACCATCAAGTGAAGAGAAACCTTTTTTTGGAAAAGAACTTTTTACTAACTTTAAGTAATTCTTTTCATGTGTGGTTAATAGAATATCATCTGAAACTTTAGATGGTTTCTTCCATATAAGATTTTTATTATTAAGTTTTTTAAAATTTTCTACTATAACTGTTACCCTTGCTATTTGTTCTGGATGCCCAGGACCTGTATCATGATTTTGAGATGTATCTGATGTAATTAAGCCAGTTTTCACTTAAAGTAATTATCTAAGATTTTAGTATAAATTAAAGTTAATCTTTTTAAATCAGATAAAGACACACATTCTCCTACTTTATGCATAGTTTTTCCCACTAATCCAAATTCTAAACATGGAGCTATTTTTCTTATAAATCTAGCATCTGACGTGCCACCAGTTGTTGATAATTTTGGTTTAATTTTAGTAACTTTTTTAATTGTATTTTGAATCATAAATGTAGTTTTGTTAGGCTTAGTTAAAAAAGCCTCACCAGAAACACTATATTCAATTTTATATTTTGATTTATTTTTATTACAAATTTGTTTAATTATTTTGTTTATTTTATTCTTTAATTTGTAAGATGTATGTTTGTTATTAAATCTAATATTAAAAGAAGCACTAGCTAATCCTGGAATTACATTATCAGCTGAATTATCAATATTAATTTTTGTTATTTCCAAATTTGTAGGTTGAAAATTCTTAGTACCTTTATCAAATTTAATTTCTTTTAACTCTTTGAGTATTCTAACTAAAGCTGTTGACGGATTGTTAGCTCTATTTGGGTAAGCGACATGACCTTGAATACCAATGACAGACAATTTTCCAGTCATACTACCTCTACGACCAATTTTTATCATTTCTCCTAATTTATTTGGATTCGTAGGTTCTCCAACCAAACAAAAATCTATTTTTTCTTTCCTTTTTCTCAAATACTCAACAACTTTTTTTGTTCCATTAATTGCAATTCCTTCTTCGTCCCCAGTAATTAGAAGGCTAATAGACCCATCGAATTTTTTATTAATTTTAGAAAAATTACTTACCGCAGTAATAAATGCAGCTATTGAGCTTTTCATATCATTTGCACCTCTGCCAATTAAGTATCCTTTTTTAACAGCAGGTTTGAATGGATTAACAACCCAATCATTTAAATTACCAGGTGGTACTACATCCAAATGACCTGCATAACAAAAATTTGGACTTGAGGTACCAAGTCTTGCGTAAAGATTTTTTACAGGATAACTATTTTTATCTTTAAACTCGAGAATTTTAGTTTTAAAGCCGATTTTTTTTAATTTTTTTTCTAAAAATTTAATAACACCAGCATCAGTTTTTGTAACAGATGGAAACCTAATTAGCTCTTTAGCTAATTGTAATTCATTTATTGTTGGCATTTTAATCTCTTAAAAGATCGTTAACTGATGTTTTTGATCTCGTCTTTTCATCAACTTGTTTAATTATTACCGCACAATACAAAGATGGCGCTTTTGGATTGTTTTTATCTGGTAAGGATCCTGGAACTACCACTGAATAAGGTGGAATTTTTCCATAAGTTATTTCACCAGTTTTTCTATTAACAATTTTAGTAGATTGTCCAATATACATCCCCATACTCAGAACAGAGCCTTCCCCAACTATTACGCCTTCTACTACTTCTGACATTGCTCCTAAGAAAACATTATCTTCAATAATTGTTGGTAATGCTTGAGCAGGTTCTAATACACCCCCAACGCCGGTGCCAGCTGAGATATGACAATTTTTTCCAATCTGACAACAGCTTCCAGCACGACTAAACGTGTCCATCATCGTCCCTTCGTCAATATATGCTCCGATATTTACATAACACGGCATCAAAACCGCATTCTTTCCTATAAATGATCCTTTTCTCACTGGTGAATTTGGCACCATTCTAAAACCAGCTTTTTCATGATCTTCTTTTGTCCATCCAGCTGTTTTTCCTTTAAGTAAATGAGCTTTGTCATACCAGCTGCTGTATGGACCATTTAAATTTTCCATTGGATACATTCTAAAGCTTAACATGATAGCTTTTTTTAGATGCTGATGAGTAATCCATCCGCCGTTGATCTTTTCAGCTACTCTTGCTTTTCCAGAGTCTAAATCATCAATAATTTGATTAACAGCATCCTTTAAAGATTTATCTGAATTTTGGCCTACTTGGTCTTTATTTTCCCAAGCTTCATTTATAATTTTTTCTATACTCATAATTTTATGAGTTTTTTAATAACCTTATTTCTTTTAAAAATAAAGAAAGATTTTCTATTTTGTAATCAATGTATTCTTTATCAGACTCTTTTTTGCCCCAGTATTCATCATTGATTAACCAAACTGTTTTTGCTCCTCTTTTTTTTCCAATAGATAAGTTTTTTGCGATATCTTCAATATAAAGGGTTTCACTTGGATCGATTTGAAATTTTTTGACCATAAGATCAAATGCTTTTTCCTCAGGTTTTGGACTGTATTCAGCATCAACAATATCAAATACTCCATCGAACTGATCTTCAATTCCTAAGTGAGTAGTTATATTTTTAACGTGTTCTTTGCTACCATTTGTAAACACAAATTTGTTTAGATTAATATTTTCTAGCTCATTCCTTAAAGCAGTATCTTTTTCTAAAAAATCTAAATTAATATCGTGCACGTAGTCTAAAAATTCTCTTGGAGGTATATCGTGATGTATCATTAAACCATTAAGACTAGTGTTATATTTGTGGAAATAATTTGTTTGTAATTCTTTTGCTTTTTTTAAATCTATATTTAATTTATTTGAAATATATTGAGTCATTTTTTTACTTACTTGACCAAATACTCCCTCAAGATCACTGTAGAGTACCCCATCACAATCAAATAATATGTTTTTTATATTCTTTAATTCTTTCATTGTCTTATTAGGGTTCCAGAACCCTTGTCAGAGAATATTTCCCATAAACATGAATGTGGCTTTGTGCCGTTGATTATACCAACTGCTGTTACACCATTATTCACTGCATCTAAGCATGCGTTTATTTTAGGTATCATACCTTCTGTAATAGTTTCATCTTTAATCATTTCAAGAACCTCAGATGAAGAAATTTCTTCTATTAATTTCTTATTTTTATCTAAAACACCGTCAACATTCGTCATTAACAATAGTCTTCTAGATTTTAAAGATTTTGCTATAGCCATCGCAGCTGTATCTCCATTAATATTATATGTTTGGTTTTCTTTACCCAATCCTAATGGTGAAATTATAGGAATTTTATTTTGATTAATTATATTTATTATTTGCTGATTATTAATCTCATTTGGTATTCCTACAAATCCTAGCTCCTCTGCTTCTGGTATAGTTTTAATAATATTATTATTTTTTGTGTGAATAGAGATTGCTTCTGTTCCTTTATTTTTTAAAGAATTAACAATGTCATGATTAAAATCAATCAAAACAGTTTCAACAATATCAATTATATTTTTGTCAGTTACTCTCAATCCTCTTATAAATTTTGATTGAATATTTGATTTTTCTAGCTCTCTTTTAATTCTAGGTCCACCACCATGAACTACCACAGTTGCAAGGCCTAATTTATTTAAAACACTAAGATCAGTTATAAAATTATTAAATACGTTTCTATCAATTAAAACATTTCCACCATATTTAATTACTATTAAATCATTTTTATATTTTTCAATATATTTAGTTACTTCATTAATTGGTGGCCCACCTTTAGGTAATATCTTTTCAAGGTCCATTTATTATTTTTTAATTAGGTTACAGTTTTAACTGTTGTACGTTTCATTATTACAACCTGCTGAGCCATTGTTAAAATGTTATTAACTGTCCAATAAATTACTAGTCCACTTGGGAATGGTGCAAGAATTACTGTTAAAAATAAAGGGAAGAACATAAATATTTTTGCTTGCATTGGATCTGTTGGAGCGGGATTTAGCTTTTGTTGCACCCACATTGATACCCCCATAGCAACTGGCCATGCTCCAATTACAAGGAAAGAAGGTACGTCATAAGGAAACAATCCAAATAAATTAAATATAGAAGTAGGATCCTTAGCACTTAAATCTTGGATCCAACCATAAAAAGGCATATGACGCATTTCTATAGTCACAAATAAAACTTTATAAAGAGCAAAGAACACCGGAATCTGAATCAAAATAGGAAGGCACCCGCTCATAGGATTTACCTTCTCTTTTTTATAAAGAGCCATCATTGCTTGTTGCAATTTCATCTTGTCATCTTTGTGTACTTCCTTAAGTCTTGCCATCTCAGGCTGAAGAGCTTTCATTTTAGCCATGCTTCTAAATGAAAAATTAGCAAGTGGAAAAAATGCTACACGAATACAAACTGTAACAGCAATAATTGCCAATCCATAATTACCAAATATTTTAAAGAAATATTCTAAAGCAGTAAACAAAGGACGTGTTAAAAAGTATAAGAAACCCCAATCAATCGTTAGATCAAATTTATCAATTTTTAATGATTCTGCGTACCCATCAATTACATCAACTCTCTTTGCAGCTACTATTACTTGCAAGTTTTCTTCAATAGAGGAGTTTCCAGTTAACTCTAATGGTTCTGTTGTAACGAAGTTTATTCTGTACTTGTTTTTGTAATCCATCGTAGTTTTAAATTCTTTTTCTCTTGGTGGAATAAGAGTTGATATGTAATATTTATCTCCTAGACCTAACCACCCTTTTTGGGCAGTTCTTGAAAATTTTTTCTCTTCAATATCGTCATAATCTTCCTCAATTAATTCTTCATCTAATGTAGCGATTGGGCCTTCATGAAGAATGTAAAAATCGGTTAAACCTTCTGGGATTTGATTTCTTATAATTTGTCCATAAGAATAGAAGTCATAGTTTTTATCAGTAGAATTTATAACTCTTTGTTTTATTGTGAATAAAAATTTATCATCTAATGCAATTTCTTTTTCAAAAGTGATGCCTTGATCATTAGTCCAACTTAGTTTTATAGGAGATTCATCAGTTAATTTATTATTTCCAGAAACTGACCAAATTGAATCTGCATTTGGAATATCGATATTTTTATCAGTAGTTATAAAACCACTTTCTATTATATAGCCTTCTTTAGAGCTTCGTGGTGCAAGAAATTTTACTTTTTCATCGCTTTCTAAACTAACATTATATTCTTTGAAAGTCAGATCGTCTATTGCGGCCCCTTTTAATGAAATAGATCCAACAATACTTTGGTTCTCAAATTGAATTCTTTCACTTTGTTGTAACGCTTCTTCTCGTGAAATTTCGGTTACATTTTCTTTTTGATCAAGACTAGGTGCATCTGAATTCTGTTCAGTCTTAGTTTTTTCAGTTAAATTTTCTTTTGTTACAGGAGGTGGTGCAAAAAATAGCGAGTATAATATAATTACAGCAGCTGATAAACTTATGGCAGCAATTATATTTCTTGTTTCCATTATTTATTATCCTTCATTTCTTTTTTAACTGGATCAAACCCTTCGCCACCCCCTAAAAATTTTATTGGATGGCAGGATAAAATTCTTTTTATACTAATTAATA
>CACNTU010000031.1 GCA_902623415.1 uncultured Pelagibacteraceae bacterium | reverse complement strand
TGCCAATTAAGTGCAATTATTGGTTTCTTAAAATGTTTAAGTTTTTTTTTCCATTCTTCTTTGCTTTTTTTATTAATTTCAATGTAAGATATTCTTTCCTGAATTTCTTTATTTTTTCTATAAATTATACCCGGCAAACTTAATAAATGTTGATAATAATGAATTTCTGAAATATTCTCTAGATTTGAAATTATTTGAAATGGGGAGTTTTTAAATAGAAACTTAAGCTTTTCATCGGTGTAGAAAAAAATTTCTACATCATATTGTTTCTTAAGTGAAAATAAATAACGGAAAAATTGTATATTATCTCCTATACCTTGTTCTCCAATAATAATTATTTTTTTTTTGTTTAAATCTTCACCAAACCATTCATTACTTTGAAATTTTTTTTCAATGTTTAAAAGTTTTTCTCTTGATTCAGTTTTTTCTTTCCTAAATTCATAATATTTAAAAGCTTTATCTAAATCTGAAATAGCAAAATAACACCAAGAAAGATTGAATTTTGAATTATTATTATTTTGATCAATCTCAATAACCTTTGTATAATTTTCTATTGCACTACCAAAATTTTTTTCTCTGAGATTAATATGTCCTAAATTCATATAGGCATAAAAAAAGTTTTTATCAATATTCTTACAAATATTAAATTGTATTTTTGCAGTATCATGTTTATTCTCAAAGAGGTTTATTAAGCCTTTATGATAATGGGCGTTAATATTTTTTTTATTTATTTCAATCACTTTATCAAAATAAAAATTTGCTTTTTTAAAATCATTTTCGTTAAAATAAACAAGTCCTAAGTTAAGGTTCGCATCTTGATGATAATTGTCGATGTTTAATATTTTTTCAAAAAAATTTTTTGCTTGAATATTATTTTTTTTTTTAATTTGAATTATTCCTAAAAAAAGATAGCTAATAGTTTTAGTTATTTCATTTTGACTTAACTTTTTAAAAATTTTATCTGCATCAATTAAATTTCCAGATTCTAATAATTTTATACCTTTTGATATTTGTTTTTCTAAAAAAGAATTATCAAAACTCATTAAATTTTTTCTAAAATAAGGGTTTATTTTTAAAGAAATCTTCCATTTTAATAGGCTTTTGTTCTAAAATATATCTGTACACATTGTAATTTTCTAAAACACGTTGAACATAATTTCTAGTTTCTCTAAATTTAATTAGCTCAACCCAATTAACATAATCAACTTGTTTTTTTTGTGGATCTTTATTTATTTTTTTCCAATATTTAACCCTGTTTGGTCCAGCGTTATATGCGGCTACAGCAAAGGGGTAGGCCCCATCATATTGTAGAATTAAACCAGCAATATAATGTGAACCTAAATTAATATTATATTCTGGATCAGTAGTTAATCTTGTTTTTGAATAAGGAAGTTTGGCTTGTCTTGAAACTAATTTTGCTGTGTAAGGCATTAATTGCATTAAACCTTTTGCACCAGCATGACTGTTAGCCTCCAAATCAAATTCACTTTCTTGTCTAATTATAGATAAGATCAAAGCACTTTCTGGAATTTTTCTTTTATTAATATATTTAGGCGTACTGATTATTGGGTAATTATATTTATTATGAAATCTTTTTTGATAAGATGCAATTTTTGAAACCTGAATAGCAAAATCATATCTATTTATACTTGTAGCTAATTCCGCAGCTAAAACTTCACTACCTTTAGCTATATTGTCGTTAGCTAAATGTCTTAAAATATGTTTTGTGTATTTATCTTTCTTTAATTCATCTAGAAGATAACAAATTTTTACAAGCTCTTTATTAAAAAATTGAATTCTATATTTTGGATCAATTTCTATATCTTTTTCTAACTCAAATTTTCCATTTGGATTTAATTTTAAAAAAGCTAACTGACCATAATAAGTAGTAAGATATTTTGTAGCTTCTCTGTACCAATTATTTGATTGCTCTCTTTCGCCTATTTTTTCATAGGCTCTTCCAAGCCAATACGCGCCTCTAGATAAACTTATTGGATAACTAACATTTTCATAAAAGTTTTTAAAATGATCTTTAGCAGTTATTGGATCATTTAAAAAACTTAATGCTATCCATCCACTCATCCATTCTGCAGCAGCATATTCAGACCCCTCGGTCATTCCATGATTGCTTGAAATTTTATACGAAATTTCATATTTTTTTTTATAAAGTAATGCTCTTGAGATAATTTCTCTTTCTTTCCACCATTTTTCAGGCCTAACTAAATATTCTTTATCATTTCTTATTTTCAATAAGATTTCTGTTGAAGAATCCACACGTCCTTTTTTTCTTCTCCATTTCAATCGATCATAATTTAACCCAGCATCATTCTTAAATTTTTGAGGAACATTTGCTATGGCTTGGTCAACTCCATAACCTTTACTCATTAAAAGATGTCTTGCATTATATAAAAGTTCGTAATCTTTTGGCAGATACCTTATTAATCTTTGTAAATCCCAACGATCCCCGTTCCAAGCTAAATAATCAGCTCGTTTAATATAGTCATTTGCATTTAAATATTTTTTATATTTTTTTCTAAAATATTTTAATTCATTTTTGGATAAATCTGCTGTGACCCAACCTTCTTTAATCAGTCTTGTACCTTTATTTTTGTCTCCAATTAAAATATGACTTTCTCCAAGTATCATTTTACCATAACCACTTAATGGATTATTTTCTCCAAACCATTTTATTATTTTTTTAGGTGAAACACTTTCTGTGGATAGTTTATGCTCAGCAAGATATTTAACTCTGTTTATTCTAGGATAATCTGAATTTTTATTTAAAAAAATTTGATAATCGTAAAAGGACGCCTGGTTACCTGACGTTAAAAGATGTCTCCATTGTATAAAATTATAAATAGATTTGTCTTTTGCTTTTTTTGCTATTTTAAGCGCAGAAGACCATTTACTCTTCTGCATTTCTGAAATAGCTTTTTTAGCTAACCCGAAGTCTTTTTTACTATAATATCTTGAGATCTTAATATTCTTAGCTGTGCTAGTACCAGCTATAGTTGGTTTTTTCTTTGGTATTTTAAAACTTAATTTTTTTTCTTTTAAAACCAACTCTTTTTTAACAATCACTTCTTCGATTTTAATTTCTTTGGTTTTCGTGGGCTTCTTTAATGGTTTAAGGATATTTATAGATATTTTCTTTTGAATTTCTTCTTTACTTAAAATAGGTTTTTTTAAAGGTACAACTGTATTAATTTCAGCAAAGAGATTATTTGAAAATATTAATATGGATACGGTGAAACATAAAAATAATATTTTTTTTAGCATAATCTTTTAGTATATGAATCTTTAAACTATGTTATAAGTATTTATGTTCAAAGGATCAAATGTTGCTTTAATTACACCATTTAAAAATAATGGTCTAGATGAGGAAGCATATATAAAATTAATCCATTTCCACATTGATAACGGAACCAATGGTCTTGTTCCAGCTGGTACAACAGGTGAATCTCCAACTTTAAGTCATGATGAGCATCAAAGAGTAATAGATTTATGTATAAAAGAAAGTAATGGAAAAATTCCAGTTATTGCTGGTACGGGATCTAACTCAACTGAGGAGGCGATTTCTTTAACCACACATGCAGAAAAAGCAGGAGCTAATGGAGCTTTGATAGTTACACCTTATTACAATAAACCAACTCAAGAAGGCTTGTATCAACATTATAAAGCAATTAATGACAAGTGTGGCATTCCAATTATAATTTACAATATTCCTGGTAGATCTGTGATTGATATGTCAGTGGACACAATGGCTAGACTATATGAATTAAAAAATATAGTTGGTGTTAAAGATGCAACGGGTGATTTGGATAGAGTTGATCAGACACTTAAAAAAATGGGTAAAGATTTTATTCAATTAACAGGTAATGATGATAATGCTTTTGAATTTAATAAACGTGGTGGGGTAGGCACTATTAGTGTAACAGCTAATATTGCACCTAAACTTTGTTCAGATTTTCAAAAATTCTCTAAATCAGACACTGATAACGAAATGAAAGAAGCAGAAAGATTAGATAAAATATTACAACCAGTTCATCACTCAATGTTTGTTGAGAGCAATCCTAGTCCTGTAAAATATGCTGCAAAACTTTTGGGACTTTGCGATGACAATGTAAGACTACCACTTGTACAAGTAACAGACACAACAAAAGAAATTGTTAAAAAAACTCTTCAGTCTGCTAAGTTAATTTAATGAACAAAAAAACCAATCCTGGTTTGAAAATCATTTGTTTAAATAGAAAAGCTAGTTTTAACTATTTTTTTGAAGATCTTTTTGAAGCTGGGATTGTTTTAAAGGGATCAGAGATTAAATCAGTAAGAGAGGGCAAGGTGAATATCGCTGAGTCTTATGCCGTTGAAAAGGGAGGTGAAATTGTTTTAATTAATTCACATATATCTCCATACAAGCAAGCCAGTTACTCTAATCATAATCCAACCGATGATAGAAAATTGCTTCTTAATAAAAAAGAAATAAATAAATTGATAGGTAAAATGCAAAGAGATGGTTTCACACTAGTTCCAACAAAAATGTATTTTAAAAAAGGAAAGGCAAAAATAGAACTAGCTGTTGCAAAAGGGAAAAAGCAATATGATAAAAGAGCAACAAAAAAAAGTAGAGATTGGAATCGTGAAAAGGCAAGATATATTAGAAAATCAAGCTAAGATTGTTTTTTTAGGAATAGGTTCAAATTTAGGTATAAGAAAAAGAAATATAGAAAAAGCAAAATTTTTATTAGCAGAACATAACTTAGATGTTCTCTCGGTATCTAGTTATTATGAAACCCCTTCCTGGCCTGACCCACGAAAACCTAAGTTTTTAAATATAATTTTAAAATTAAAATGTTATTACAATCCTCAAAAACTATTAAAAATATGTAAATCTATAGAAAACCAATTAGGCAGAAAGAAAGCAAAAAAAAACGCACCTCGTACATGTGATTTAGATATAATCGATTTTAATAATTTGGTATCAAAAAAAAATTCTAAGATTAATTTACCTCATAAAATGATGCACAAAAGAAACTTTGTATTATTTCCATTATTTGAGATTCAAAAGAATTGGATCCATCCTGATAAACAAATTGATGTGAAAACCTTGATTTCTATGCTTCCTGATAGAGACATTAGATCTATTAAACAAATTTGATTTAATGGTATAATATTAATTATGCTTAATTCAAATGAACTTATAAATAAAGTTAAGGATTACAATAAATTCCTTAATCCTGAAAAATTGGATAAAGCATATAATTTTGCTGTTAATGCACATAAGAGTCAAAAAAGAGCTTCGGGTGATCCTTATTCTGTTCACCCAATTGAGGTTGCAAATATTTTAACTGAATTAAAATTAGATAGCGCTACAATTACAACTGGTCTATTGCATGATACTATAGAGGATACTTTTGCAACTTATGAAACTATCAAACAAGAATTTGGTCATGAGGTCGCTGATTTAGTCGACGGTGTAACGAAAATTTCAGCATTTGAAAATTCAGCTGGAGCTAATTCTAAAGTTGAGAATTTCAGAAAATTAATTTTAGCAACATCAAAAGACATTAGAGTTCTACTAGTCAAAATTGCAGATCGACTACATAACATGAGGACCATTAAAGCGATTACTAAAGAGGATAAAAGAAAAAGAATAGCTCAAGAAACTATGGAAATTTACGCACCATTAGCAGATAGAATGGGAATGCACAGAATAAGAGACGAGCTTGAGGATTTATCTTTTGAAATTTTAAATAATGATGCAAGAAAATTAATAAAAAAAAGGCTTGATGAAATAAAATTGGACAGAAAAGATTTATTTGAAGAACAATCTTTTGAGTTAAGTGAAATCTTGAATGATAATAAAATTAATGCCGAGATACATGGTAGAGAAAAAACACCTTTTTCAATTTGGAGAAAGGTCCAAAAAAAAAGAGTTTCACTTGAACAAATAACAGACATTATTGGTTTTAGGATAATTTTAAAAAACGTAGACGATTGTTACAAAACCCTTGGGATTTTTCATAAAAAGTGGAATTGTATACCGGGAAAATTTAAAGATTATATTTCATCTCCAAAAATCAATGGTTATAAATCTATTCATACTTCTGTAATTGGCTCAAATAAAAAACCAATAGAAATTCAAATTAGAACATATGAAATGCACGAATTTGCAGAAAGAGGTGTTGCATCTCATTGGCAGTATAAATCTTCTGAAAAATTTAATTCTTTAAGTTGGAAGGAGTATGATTGGTTAAAAGATCTTGTTGAGATTATAGAAAAAAATGAAAATCCTGAAGACTCATATGAGTATACAAAACTACAAATGTTTCAAGAAAACGTATTTTGTTTCACACCAAAAGGTTCGGTAATTAAATTACCTAAAGACGCAACAGCCATAGATTTTGCATATGCTGTTCATACTAAAATTGGTAATTCAGCAATTGGTTGTGAAATTAATGGAAACAAAAGCGAACTACAAACCATTTTAAGAAATGGTGATCGAGTAAATATTATAACATCTAAAAATAATTCACCGTCACTTCACTGGATACCAACAACCAAAACAGGTAAAGCTAGAGCAGCAATAAGAAGATATTGGCATGATAAAGGAGAGCAAAAAGAGGAAAAAACAAAAAAATACAATACCACTCTATGGATGTCATTACCTGATAAGCCAGGTCAATTAGGAGATATAAGTTCACTCATTGGAAGTCATAAATTAAATATATCAAGCTTAGAAATGGTTGGTAAAAATCCCAATTATATTAATTTTAAATTTAAATTAATTATTAGAAACCTTAAGAATTTTACTAATTTTATTGCAGAGCTAAAACAAAAGAGTATAAAATTTAAGATAATTAGACACGAAGAAAAAAGAAATGCTTTCACTCAAAAAATCCTTAAATATTTTAAAAAAAACTAATGCATTATTAGAAGGTCACTTTATTCTATCCTCAGGTCTACATTCTTCAAAATACATTCAATGTGCAAAACTTTTAAGTTATCCTAATTTAGCTGATAAAATTTGTAAATCCTTAGCAAATAAAATTAAAAAAAAATTTAAAAAAATCGATTTAATATTAGCTCCTGCAATGGGGGGAGTAATTATTGGATATGAAATAGGAAAATTGCTTAAAAAAGAAACAATTTTTTGCGAAAGGGTAAATGGTAAATTTACTCTCAGAAGAGGTTTCAATATTAAAAAAGGTGCAAGAGTATTAATTATAGAAGATGTAATCACTACAGGAAAATCAAGTTTGGAGTGTGTTAAATTGATCAAAAAATCAAAAGCAAAATTAATTGGATTTGCATCTATAATTGATCGATCGACGAAACAATCTCTAAAAATAAATACTGAAATAACCTCTCATTTAAAAATTGATGTTCCAACTTATAAAGCAAATAAATTGCCACCAGAACTTAAATCTATACCAATAACAACCCCAGGAAGCAGATTTATTAAGTGAAAAGGTTAGGTGTAAATATAGATCATATCGCAACTTTACGAAATGCTCGTGGAGAGAAACATCCAGATCCACTATACGCAGCTAAAAAAGTTATTAGTTGTGGAGCCGATTCTGTAACAATTCATTTAAGAGAAGATAGAAGACATATAAAAGATATTGACGCAAAAAAAATATGTGGCTTAAAAAATGTACTTGTAAACCTTGAGATTTCTATGAACAAAGAAATTGTTAATAAAGCACTTAAGATAAAACCAAATTTTATATGTTTAGTTCCAGAAAATAGAAAAGAAATTACTACCGAGGGAGGTTTAAATATAAAAAATAATCTAAATAAATTAGAGAAAATAATTAAAAAATTTAAAAAAGCAAAGACAAGAACAAGTTTATTTATTAACCCTTCTCCAAATGACATTAGACTTGCTAAAAAATTAAATGCAGATTGTATTGAAATACATACTGGAAAACTGGCAAACCTTGTTAAATCAAAAAAAAATTATTCTAGTGAATTAAACAGAATTAAAAAAAGTGCAAAATTAGCATCAAGTTTAAATATAGAAGTTCATGCTGGTCATGGTTTAGACTATAAAACCACTAAAATGTTAACAAAAATAAAAGATATTGAGGAGTATAATATTGGACATTTTATAATTGGAGAGTCAATATTTGATGGACTTTCAAAAGTAATTAAAAACTTAAAAAAAATTATAAAAAGATAAATGAAAATTCTTGGTATTGGCGTTGATATTGTTGAAAATAAAAGAATTCAAAAATTGATTAAAAATCCTTTATTTAAAAAAAGAATTTATTCATTTAAAGAATTAAAACAATCTAATGCTGCAAATAATAAAGTAGCTTTTTTTTCAAAGAGATTTGCTGCAAAAGAAGCATTTTCTAAAG
>CACNTU010000030.1 GCA_902623415.1 uncultured Pelagibacteraceae bacterium | reverse complement strand
TAGAAATCGTAAAAGATTTTTATAAAGCAATATCAATAATTGATTTAATTTATTTAATTTTAACAATTCTTTCTTTAGTAAATTGTTATAAAAAGGGTTTCATTTTAAGTATACTTTCAATGGCTAAATGGTTGCTTGCTTACATAATTACATTAATTCTATTTCCAAAAATTAAACCCTCTGTAAAAGATATAATTGATAATGAGTATGTGCTCGATGTTGGTTTAGGAATAGTAATATTTGTGGTTGTTATCTTTTTGGTTTTATTAGTTAATAAAGGAATCAGTAAAGCAGTCAGATACACAGGGATCGGTGGTTTAGATACGACATTTGGATTCTTTTTTGGTTTTATAAGAGCTTATATTATTTCTGTATGTATCTTTTCAGGTGTTCATATCGTTTATAATTATGATAAATGGCCAATAAATTTGGACAAATCATACGTCTTTCCATATTTAGAAAAAGGTAGTAGTTATCTGATAAAAGAATTTCCTAATGAAAAAACATATCAAGATTCTAAAGAAAAAATTACAGAGCTATAATCCAAGACTCAAGGAAGAATGTGGAGTTTTTGGTATTAGCAATGCAAAAGATGCTTCTGCTCTAACTGCACTTGGGCTTCATGCTCTACAACATAGAGGTCAGGAAGGTTGTGGAATAGTTACTTTTGATGGAGAAAAATATTATTCTGAAAAAAGATTTGGTTTGGTTGGTGATAATTTCAACAAAGAAAAAGTACTTAATAATCTTAAGGGAAATTATGCAATTGGCCATAACAGATACAGTACGACTGGAAACAATATATTAAGAAACATACAGCCTTTTTTTGCTGACACCAACGCAGGTGGAATTGGAGTTGCACACAATGGAAATCTTACTAATTCAATAGCTTTAAGAAATAAACTAGTTGAGGATGGAGCTATATTCTACACTACTTCAGATACTGAAACGATTGTTCAATTAATTGCTAAATCAAAAAGACCAAAAACAATTGACAAAGTAATTGATGCAATTTTTCAAATTCAAGGTGGCTATGCATTAGTAATGTTAACGCAAAACTCATTAATTGGGGTAAGAGATCCTTATGGAATTAGACCTCTAGTAATCGGTAAGCTTGGCAATAGTTATGTTTTAGCATCTGAAACTTGTGCTATTGATATTATTGGTGCAAAATTTGTCCGCGAAGTTGAAAATGGTGAGATAGTTTTAATTGAAAATAATGAATTGAAAAGTATTAAGCCCTTCCCTGCAAAAAAAGTTAGACCTTGTGTTTTTGAATATATTTATTTTTCAAGACCAGACAGTCTAATAGGAGGAAAAACAGCGTATGAGCATAGAAAGAACATCGGTAGAGAACTTGCAAAAGAAAATGATACTGATGCAGATATAGTAGTTCCAGTCCCAGACTCTGGAAACGCTGCTGCTATGGGTTTTGCTCAAGAATTAAAAATGAACTTTGAACATGGATTAATTAGAAATCATTATGTTGGAAGAACTTTCATTGAACCGAGCCAAAAAATTAGAAGCTTGGGTGTTAAATTAAAATTAAATGCCAATCAAACAACAATTAAAAATAAAAAAATAATTCTAATTGATGACTCTCTTGTTCGAGGAACAACGTCATACAAAATTGTTAAAATGCTTTATGATGCTGGCGCAAAAGAGGTTCATGTTAAAATTGCATGCCCTGAAATAAGATACCCAGATTTCTATGGCGTAGATACACCTACAAAAAAAGAATTGTTAGCAGCAAATAAAACAAATGATGAAATTTGTGAATATATTGGAGCTAAATCTTTAAGATTTTTGTCAATTGAAGGATTGTATAAAGCTATTGGTTTTGAAAAAAGAAATGAAACATATCCACAATTAACAGATCATTATTTCACAGGCGAATATCCAGTTAAATTAGTAGATGAATTGGGAGATAATAAAATAACTCAGTTATCTTTACTAAGCACTGGATCAAACAATTAAATTATGAAAACAGTAAATTTTACTGAAATGAAAAATGGAACTAAAGAAGATTATGAGCTTCTTGAAAAATTTGAGAAAAACTTTGAAAGACAAACGGCTGAAAGAGTTTTGAATTATTTATCTAAACAAACTACGACTTTAGAAGGTTATAAAATCACTAGACTAGAACACTCCTTACAAGCTGCAACGAGAGCTTTTAAAAATAAAGAAAGTGATGAAATGGTTGTTGCAACTTTACTACATGATATTGGAGATGATCTGGCGCCAATGAATCATTCTCAATATGCTGCATCCATACTTAGACCTTATGTTTCGGAGAGAACTTATTGGATTGTTCTACATCATGGTCTTTTTCAAACTTACTACAGTGCACATCATTTAGGTGGTGACAGAAATGCAAGAGATAAATTTAAAGACCACAAGTATTATCAAGACACTATAGATTTTTGTGAAAAATATGACCAATGCTCTTTTGACCCTAGTTACAAAAGTATGACTTTGGAAGATTTTAAGCCATTAGTTAAAAAAATATTCGCAAAAGAGCCTTATTATTATCTTTAAATTTAGATATAAATCACTATTTACTGCGCATGATTGATTCAAAAGAAAAAATTATAAATTATTTTAAATCAGGCATTAAAGAGTCCAAAAATTTCAAAATTGGGATTGAGCATGAAAAGTTTTTATTTAATAATTCAGACAATAAAAGGATTGATTATCCAAAAATAAAAGAAATGTTTACAGCCTTAATTGAATTTGGCTGGAATCCAGTTTTTGAAAAAGAAAATATCATTGCTCTTAATAAAGGTGGAAAAAATATAACTCTTGAACCAGGTAACCAAATAGAATTATCGGGAGATAAATTAAATCATATGCATGAAGCTTGTGCGGAGTCACAAGACTATTTGTTTGAATTAAAACAAGTTACAAAAAAATTAGATATAAAAATTGTTAGTGCAGGTTTCGATCCAATATCTAAATTAAGTGAAATCCCAAACAATCCTAAACAACGATATGAATTGATGACTAAGGATATGCCTCTAGGTGGTGAACTTAGTTTAGATATGATGTATCGAACATGCGGCACACAGTTAAATATAGATTATAGCTCAGAAGAAGATTTTATTAAAAAGTTTAGAATAGCAAACTCAATTGTGCCCATTGCAATTGCTTTGTTTGCAAATTCCTCAATTGTGGAGAAAAAAAATAGTAACTATTTATCTTATAGATCTAAAGTATGGCAAAGTACTTCTAGAGGTGGATTGCCTAAATTATTTTTCGAAAACATGAATTTTGAAAAATATGCAGATTTTGTAATTAACTTTCCTATATTATTTATACAAAATAAAGACCGGTATATTTCAGGTAGGAAATATATTTTTAAAGATTTTATGGATGGAAAAATCCAAGAAATTGGAAATAGACTTCCAACTGAAGTAGACTTAACAACTCACTTGAGCACAATATTTACTGAGAATAGAGTAAAAAAGTATATTGAATTAAGATCAATGGATACCTGTGGTTGGGATTGTTTATGTGCAGGTCCAGCTTTCAACATAGGTATGCTTTATGGAAATTTAGACGAAGTTCATGAACTAATTTCAACATGGGAGATCGATAAAATAATTAACGCTTATCTAGAGGCGCCGCAAAAGGGATTTAATACTCAATTAATGGGTAAAGATCTTCTTTATTGGTCATCTACACTTTTAGATCTTTCAAGAAAAGGTTTAGAGAATAGAGATGTTTTAAGTAAAAAAGGTAATAACGAGACTGTATTCCTAAACCATCTACAAAAAGTAATTGATAATAAGACAACAAACGCAGATCATATGATTAGTAAATTTTCAAAAAACGAAAATTTAGACGAATTGTATGATAAATAAAATTGTTGCTGTTCAAGGAAACCATCCTTCTAAACTTAATCCTTTAACGGATACAAGTATTTTTTTAGCAAACGAAATTCAGAAAAAAAAATATAAAATTTTCTATTACGATCCAAAAGACTTATCAATTGTTAATTCAAAAGTTACAGCCAACGGTTTTTTTATTAAATTTAACTATAACAATAAAAAATTCTATAAAATTACAAAAAAACAAAGTCTAGACTTAAAAAAATGTAAATTTATTCTTATTCGCCAAGATCCACCTTTTAATCTTGAATATATTTCAACAACATACATTTTAGACACAATTAAAACTAAAGTTAAAATAATTAACAACCCTACCTCTGTAAGGAATATTTCTGAAAAATTGTATTCATCTAAATATCAAAAATATATGCCAGCTACTATTTTTACTCAAAATATGGATGAAATAAAAAAATTTTTCAAAAAAAATAAAAAAGTTATTTTAAAACCCATCCATAGTTTCAGTGGAAATGATATTCATTTACTAACTAAGTTTAAATCAAAATTAGTAAATAAATTTATAAAAAAACATGATCATATCATGTGTCAAAAATTTCTTTCTAAAATAAGTAAGGGAGACAAAAGAGTTTTTATTATAAATGGGAAAGTATGTGGTGCAATTTCAAGAGTTCCAAAGAAAGGTTCAATTTTAAGTAATATGAGTAAAGGAGCAAAACCAACTAATATTAAATTAACAAATAAAGAAATTAAAATTTCAAAACTAATTGCAAAAGATTTAAAAAAAGAAAACATTTTTTTTGCAGGAATTGATTTTATAGATCAAAAACTCAATGGAGATATTAATGTTACCTCTCCAACTGGGCTTAAAACACTTTATGATCTTTCAGGAAAAAATTTAGCTAAAACTTTTTGGAAAGAGCTTAAAGCGTGAACAATTTAACTAATCAGCAAAAAGGTTCATTGATGGCTTTTATAGGAGTTATGTTTATAACTCCAGATTCTTTGCTAATTAGATTATCAAATATTGATACTTGGGGAATGCTTTTTTATAGAGGGGCAATTCCATTTTTAGTAGTTTTAGTTGGTCTTCTTTTATTTTATAAAAATAATTTCTTAAAAGCTTTGTTTAAAATTGGTTACCCAGGCATTTTTTATGTAATTAGTTTTTCTATTTGTAATATTACTTTTATTATCTCAATCCAAAACACCAATGTAGCAAATACTTTATTAATGGTAGCTCTTGCACCAATGCTTTCAGCAATATTAGGTGCTATTTTCTTAAAAGAAAAACCAGATAATAAAACTTGGGTCGCCATAATAATTACTTTTATTGCTTGCGTTTATATTTTTTACGACTCTTTAAGTCTTGGTAATTTTTATGGAGATTTATTTGGTTTAATAACTTCTTTCGGATTAGCTTGTAATGCAAACATTGCAAGATATGCAAAATCTACAGATTTAGTGCCTGCTGCTGTAATTGGAAAATCGTGTGTTGCAATTTTTGCCTTTTTCTTTGTTAAAGACTTTGCATTAGCGGGAAATGATCTTTTTTATATACCTTTAATGTGTGTAATGTGTGTAGCCATACCATTTGTTTTAGTCACTATAGCACCAAGATTTATAACTGCAGCTGAAGTTAATCTATTTTTCTTGTTAGAAACTATCCTTGGACCGATATGGGTCTGGATGGTTATCAAAGAACAGCCCTCTAACGAGACTATATATGGAGGTATCGTTATCATTATCACGATAGCAATTCATTCTTTACTGGCCATAAAAAAAACACAAACCAAAACTACGTAGCCAGAAATATTAAATTTACAAACTGAATATGCAAAAAGAAGTAAAAAAGTCTTGGGCTCTATTTATAGGGATAGGGGTAATGATGATTGCTCATGGATTGCAAATGCAAATTATGGGTATTCGATCAGTGCTTGAAGATTTCAGTGTTTTTACAACTGGTATCTTTATGTCTGGATATTATGTTGGTTACTTTATAGGGTCGAATACTACTCCTAATTTTGTTTCAAAAGTTGGTCACATAAGAGTGTTTGCCGCATTCGCTTCTCTTGCATCATTAAGTGCTTTAATCGCTGTTGTTTATGTAAATCCATTAATGTGGACAATTAGTAGATTTATTACAGGTATAAGTTTAGTTAGTTGTTATGTGGTTACTGAAAGCTGGTTAAACGATAGAGCAACTAACAAAAATAGAGGGCAACTATTGTCTGCTTACATGATGGTAATTTATTTTGGTTTGGCCCTAGGTATGCTTCTACTAAATATAAGTAAACCTGAAGCTTATGAACCATTTATTTTGGTTTCTGTTTTGCTTTCTGTTGCTCTAGTTCCTATTTTATTAACAAAAAGACCTGCTCCTAAATTTAAAAAAATTGAAACAATAAGTATTGTGGAACTTTATAAAATATCACCTCTTGGTTCTTTAAGTTCTTTCTTTACGGGAATAATTCATGCAGCTTTCTTTTCTTTAATTTCTGTTTATGCAACAATTGCAAAATTTACTTTATTTGAGACGTCTATACTTTTATTTATTGCAACAATTGCTGGAGTTATAGGCCAAGGTCCAATAGGTTATTTTTCGGATATTTTTGATAGAAGGAGAGTAATAGTCATCACAACTTTTGGAAGTTCGTTGCTAGCATTTATTGCAATTTTAACTTCGAATGATCCTATTCAAAATATTTATTATATGAACGAATTTGCTTTTAGGAAAATAATATTCTTTATTGCTGTTGGGCTTTATACTAGTTTATGTCTACCACTATTCTCTCTTAATCTTGCACATACCAATGACTTTGTTCCAAAATCTAAATTTGTTGCTGCAGGTGGTGGATTACAATTAATATTTGGTGTAGGAGCAATAAGTGGTCCTATTTTATGTGCTATTTTTATGGAATGGTGTGGATTAAATGGTTTATTTGTTTTCCTAATTATTGCACACGCGATAATTGGATTATTTGGGTTATATAGAATGAAAGTTAGAGAAACTGTTGAGAACCCAGACTCAACATTTACACCTGTCCCAGCAACAATTACACCTGCTGGATTAGAACTAGACCCTGATACACCTGCAACACTTGATGAAAATCGTGTTAATGAAACTGCAAAACCTTAAATGTTAATTATTTCTATTTTATCACCAATATTAATTTTAGAAGAAGAAAGAATTTGACATCTAAGACCACCTTTTCTCATAAATTCTTTAAGAATATTTTTTTGATCAAGCATTTCAGTCAAATGTCTACACGGACGACATAATTCAATTCCTTCTAATTCAACATTTCCTACCTTTAATTTTTTTCCAATTAAATCATTTAATTGAATGCCTTTTGTAACAATATTCCTTCTAAAATTGATGTAAGGTATATCAAGCCCAAATTTAATATTATATTCATCAATATTCTCAGCCTCTATTAAAGATAATTGATTGTAAGGATCATTAAAATCATGAAAGTGTCTATCGCCTACAATTCCTTTATTAGCTAAAACCTCAATTGAATTTACTTCCTTGATTGGTTGATTGTTGTTAACGGTAATTCCTAATTTAAATACTTCGGCCATAAATTATTGAAGAAATAGTTGAGCTCATATAATCTTTTTAAAATAATATGACTTATCTATCATCAAATCAACTTAAACAGTATGAAGACCAAGGTTACATATCCCCTATTGAAGTTTTGTCTAGTATTGAAGCCTTGGAGGCAAGAGAAGAAGTAGAATTGATTGAAAAAAAAATGCCAAATGAAATAGATAAATCGGGAAGATATAATGTTCATTTAATTTCACCAAAACTTGATTCAATTGTTCATAATTCAAAAATTTTAGATGCAGTAGAAAGTATTATTGGAAAAAACATCTTAGTTTGCAGTACTACTTTGTTTATTAAAAACCCTAACGAACAAGGTTTTGTAAGTTATCACCAAGATGCAAAATACATAGGATTAGAACCACACAATTGGGTCACAGCATGGGTAGCATTAACAGATTCGAATGAAAATAACGGATGTATGAAAATGTGGCCTAAATCACATTTGAATATTAAAGATCACAATGAGAAATTTAATGAGGGAAATTTACTTACCAGGGGACAAACAGTAGAAAATGTACCTGAAAACGAAGTTAAATCTGTAGAACTAAAAGCTGGTCAAATGTCTTTGCACCACCCAAGTGTAGTGCACGGGTCAGGAATAAATAAGAGTAATGATAGAAGAATAGGATTTGTTATCCAAAGTTATATAGGGACAAACGTAAAACAAACCTTAGGTAAAAATAGTGTCCAAATTGCAAGAGGAGAGGATAAATATCATCATCATGAAATTATAAATAGAGCTAATGCTTTAATGAGTGAAGAGAGTATTTTACTTCGAAAAAAAGAAAATGATTACTTGCAAGAAATTTTTTATAAGGGTGCAAAACAAAAAGGATCTTACTAGTTTATGAAAAAAGCACTTAACCTTGGAGTAATCGGAATAGATCATGGTCATATTTTCGATATGCTAGATGAAATGATTAAAGAAGGTTGTAACTGTAATTACTTTTGGACAGATGGGAATCCTTTAACTCTTCAAGAATTTAATAAAAAATATCCAAATATTAAAAGAAAAGAAAATAAAGAGGAAATATTAAATGACTCATCAATTGACATGATTTTAATATCTTCAATCCCTGCAGATAGAGCTGGTCATTCAATAGATACATTAAAAGCTGGGAAAGATGTTATGGTAGATAAACCAGGCTGTACTACGTTAGATCAGTTAAATAATTTGAAAAACACTATCAATGAAACTGGAAAGATATGGTCTGTAAATTTTTCTGAAAGATTTCATGTTGCTGCAGTTGCTAAAGCTGAAGAATTAGTTAATGAGGGAAAAATTGGTAAAGTAAAGCAAACGATTGGAACTGGTCCCCATAGACAGGGTAATTATGAAAGACCTGATTGGTTTTATAATCGTCAAAGT
>CACNTU010000029.1 GCA_902623415.1 uncultured Pelagibacteraceae bacterium | reverse complement strand
TTAATTAAAATGACCATTGGTTGGCATTTTGATAATACATATTCAAAGTTATCAAATACTTTTAAAGAAAATATTAAACCAACTCCTGTTCATGATCCTGAATTAGTAATATTAAATGAAGAACTAGCATCTACTTTAAATTTAGATTTTTCAAAAACAGACAAAAAAAAATTAGCAGAAATATTTTCTGGAAACTCTATACCGGAAGAAACAAATACCATTGCACAGGCATATGCAGGTCATCAATTTGGACACTTTACTATGTTAGGAGATGGTAGAGCAGTTTTATTAGGTGAGCATTTAGTTAACAATTACAATCGTTTTGACATTCAGTTTAAAGGTTCAGGAAGAACTTCTTTTTCTAGAGGTGGCGATGGAAGAGCAGCTCTAGGACCTATGCTTAGAGAATACATTATCAGTGAAGCGATACATTCATTAAATATTCCAACTACCAGAAGTCTTGCTGTAGTAAAAACAGGAGAAAAAGTTGTAAGAGAAAATCTTTTACAGGGAGCTATATTAACAAGAGTTGCATCAAGTCATCTTCGGGTTGGAACATTTCAATATATAGCTGCAACTCAAAACATTGAAAATTTAAATACTTTAGTCGACTACACAATAAACAGACATTATCCAGAAATTAAATCATCTAGTTCAAAAGCTTTAGACTTGTTAAATCTTGTAATGGAAAAGCAATGCCAACTAGTAATCAATTGGATGAGAATTGGGTTTATTCATGGGGTTATGAATACTGATAACATGGCAATTTCAGGTGAAACTATTGATTATGGTCCTTGTGCATTTATGGATCATTATGATCCAAAAACTGTGTTTAGCTCAATCGATAAATTTGGAAGATATGCCTTTTCAAATCAACCACCAATTACTAAATGGAATTTAGCAAGATTTGCCGAATGTTTAATCCCTCTAATTGATAAAAATGAAGATAATGCAATTAAATTAGCAACAGATTTAATAGATAACTTTCAAAATATTTATGAAGATAAATGGTTAAATATGATGAGAGATAAGCTTGGTCTATTTGGTGAGGATAAAAATGATAAAAAATTAATTAATGATTTGTTTAATTGGATGGAAAAAAATAAAGCAGATTACACAAATACTTTTTGTAATCTAATGGATATCAATTCTGATGAAATTTACAAAAATAATAATTTTATCAATTGGAAAAATGAATGGAAAAAACGATCTGAGTTAAATAATTCAACTAAGGATAAACAAAGTAAACTTATGAAGTCAAATAATCCAATTGTAATTCCTAGGAATCATAAAGTAGAAGAAGCTTTAGCTGAAGCAGATAAAGGAAGTTTAGATAAAATGAAAAAGTTATTAGCTATTTTAAAAAATCCTTATGACAATCAGAATAATATTGGAGAATATCAAGCACCTGCTCCATCGAGTAACGAAAAATATCAAACTTTTTGTGGAACTTAAATTATAGAACGTAGGGTTCTGGCCTAGCAGTTTTGCCCAAAACTCTCTCAACTGCAAAATCACTTATATCAATTGTTTGGTATGATCCTGTTGTAATTAATTCAGTTAAAGCTCTTCCGATACCTGGTGCCTGCATTAATCCCCGACCTGTAAATCCAGAAGCCATGTAAACATTGTCATATTTTGGATGCTTGCCAACAACTGCATTATTATCTAATCTATTACAATCATAATAACCTGCCCATCCACCAGTTAACTTTAATTCTTCAAAGGCAGGTATTCTCTTAGCAAGAGCTGGCCAAACTAATTCCTCAAAATCATTCCAAGCTGGTTCCAAATCATCTGCATCAAATACAGAAATAGGTGATCCTGCTAAATATTCACCTCCTTCCGGTCTCCAATAAACACCAGTTGTTAAGTCTCCACTTAGTGGCATCTCTTTTATATATGTTGGGCATTTTACTCTAAACACAGTATGCTTTTGAGGAACAACAGGAATATCTTCTAACAATTCTTTTGTCCAACAACCAGCCGCAGAAACAATTGTTTTAGCATTTATTTCTGAAATACTTTTAACTTCACCTTTAATGAATTCTGCTCCAAGATCTATTGCTTTACTTTTTAAAGCGCTATGAAACATAAATGGATCAATCCATCCTTCACTTTGATTATCTGTATAAGTTGCTGTCTCTATCCCTTCACTATTCACATAAGGGAAAACCTTAGATAATTCTGACCCTTTAATATTTTTTGTTCCTGCACCACATTCTTTATGATTTTCTAATGCTCTATATTGTTCTTCAGCATGTTCAGAACCAAACATTAAAAGATATCCATTAGTTACCATACTAGCTGTTGGATTAGGATTTTTTTCAGTTTTTAATAACTCTGGTATTTGGAAAATAAATTCTCTTGCAAATTTTCCTAATAAAATATTTTCTTTTTGGAAAAATTGTCTTCTAAAACCACCTAGAGATAATGGGAATGAAGCTGTTTTATAAGTAGGATCTCTTTCAATAACTTTTACTTTTCTACCTTCTTTGGATAAAAAATACGCAGTTGCTGCCCCTATTATTCCACCACCAA
Organism: uncultured Pelagibacteraceae bacterium; assembly: GCA_902623415.1. GTDB lineage: Bacteria > Pseudomonadota > Alphaproteobacteria > Pelagibacterales > Pelagibacteraceae > Pelagibacter. The sequence continues at coordinate 6,513 of CACNTU010000029.1, read as the reverse complement.
TTACTACAACATCATCCATATCTAATTTAACATAATCAAGCTTGTATTCAGAATTAGTGCAAAGCTACACCAAAGTAAATATGGAATCATTAGGTAGGCACTCAACATCTTGACGCGTTTAAACCTTAAAATAAGATTGATTATCAATGCTATTAGTATGATTAATACTAAAAGAGCCAAAACCATATTGTGAAAAACAAAAAAAACTACACTCCAAGTTGTATTGAAAATTAAATGAATAAAGTAAATATAAACAGTATTCATATCTCTATTTTTAGTATGCCAATAAAGCCATATAGAGAAAGTCATCATTAAATAAAGAGATGTCCAGACAGGACCAAATATCCAATCTGGAGGATTAAACGTTGGTTTATTTAATAATGAGTACCAAGGTTCTTTATATGTAATTGTAGACAAACCTCCAATCAATGAGGCAGAGAATGTAATAGCAAGAAACGACAGAAATGTTAAAAATTTGTTTTTAAGCATTTTAAATATATACATAACAAAAAATGAGTAAAAAAACTATTTGGATTACTGGTGGAAGTACTGGCATTGGTAAAGCCTTAGCAATTAAGTTTGCAGCCATGGGATGGAACGTTGCTATATCTGCAAGACGAGCTGAATTATTGAAAGAGCTTTCAAATTCTTATGAAAATATTTCAGGTTTTCCTTTAGATGTAACTAACAAAGAAAAGTGTAAAGAAGTATTTAATGAAATTAAAAACAAATTTGAAAGTATAGATATTTGTTTTTTTTCAACAGGAACATGGGATCCAAAAAAAGAGAAAGAAATAGATGTCGAGCAAATGGAAGACGTATTTAAGGTAAATTTTTTTGGAACAGTTAATTGTATTAAAGCTGTTGAACAGTACTTTAGAGATAAAAAAAAAGGAATAATAACTATTGTGTCATCAATTGCGGGATATAGGGGACTACCTAATTCAACTGGATATGGACCATCAAAATCTGCATTAAATAACTTGGCTGAAAGTTTGTACTTTGATTTTAAAAGACACAATGTACGTGTTTGTTTAGTGTCTCCTGGTTTTATTAAAACTCCAATGACAGATAAAAATGATTTTAAAATGCCTTTTTTAAAAACTCCTGAGTATGCTGCAGATCAAATTTATGAAGGTTTAGTTAACAAAAATATATTTGAAATACATTTTCCAAAATCACTTACAATAACATTAAAACTGCTTAGTTTTTTACCAAGTAAAATTTATTTTGGTTTAGTTGGAAAACTCACAAAATATCAAAAAAAATAGTTAATCTTTTACAAATACAACTGTTAATTCTGCTACTTTAAAACCAAACTTTGTCATAGTTGCTCTATTTATTGCAACTCTATCATCTTGTTTAAAAATCCAATCATCAAAAGTGATTTTTATCTCTTTACCTTTGACTGGAACTAATAAAACATATTCAAATTTAAATGCAGGTCCATAAGAATAACCTTTCGCTTTACCAACAACATCACCTGCTGTTCCTTCATAATTATTTTCATCAATTTTATTTATTTTCCATTCTCGGTCTTGAACTTCACCATCATCCCAATTAAATTTTTCTTTAAGAATTAACTGCTTTCCATCCCAAGTTCCATTTAAGTCTGCAGAAAATTGTCTTGTAACCTTTCCTGATCTATTTTGTAGAATACCCCAAGCTTTAACATTTCCAGATAAATATTCTTCAATGATTAATCTCGGTTCTTTATTTTTAAAATCTTCTGGTTTCATAGCGCTATTATTCGAGCAACTTGTAGTTAAGAATAATAAAATTATCAACGAAATTGGCTTAATAATTTTTATATGTCGCATAAATATCTCCATTATTTTATTTATTTTGCATTGAAAATTGAATTAGATCTATATTTTTTGACTTGAATCCAGCCTCACAATAAGAAAGGTAAAACTCCCACATTCTTTTAAATGTTAGATCAAAACCTTGATTTTTTATTAAATCCCATTTTTTTAAAAACTCATTTCTCCATATAGCCAATGTATTTGCATAATGATCAGCATAAGAAATATATGAATTAACAGTTAAACCGTTGTCAGAAACATATCGATTAATGCTATTTTTATTTGGCAAAAAACCACCTGGAAAAATATATTTTTGAATAAAATCTTGTTTGTTTTTATATCTATCAAATAACTTATCATCGATAGTAATTGCTTGAATAGCTGCTTTGCCATCATCAGATAAGTTATTTTTTATAGTTTTAAAATAATCTTCTAAATAATTTTGACCAACTGCCTCTATCATCTCTATAGAAGCAATTGAATTGTATTTGCCTTTAAGATCTCTGTAATCTTTTATTTCAATATTTACTTTTTCGTTTAAACCACAATTAAAAATTCTTTCTTTTGCGTATTCAAATTGTTTTTTTGATATTGTAATACAGTCAAGTTTAACATCATATTTTTTACCTAAGTACTCAGCAAAACCTCCCCAACCACATCCTATTTCTAAAACTTTGTCGCCATTATTTGGTTTAATAAGATCAATTAATTTTTGATATTTATTATTTTGAGCATCAGAAAGATTTTTCGATTTATCATCAAAAATAGCGCTAGAGTATGTAAGTGTATCATCTAACCAAAGGGAAAAAAAATCATTACCTAGATCATAATGTTTAGCAATATTTTCTTTGCTTCTACTTTTTGTATTTTTGATTATTTTATTTTTTATAAAATTAATTATTGGAAAATCAAGAAGGCCTGAGAATTTATATATAACTTCTATATTTCTTGCAGTTAATTCAATTAAATTTGATAAATTATCAGTTTCAAATTCCCCTCTCATGTAGCTCTCAGCAAATCCAATACTACCCCCTCTAATTAAATTATAATTAAAATCTGGTTTTTTGATTGAAATTTTTGCATGCAATTTTTCATTTGGATTTCCAAACTTTAAAATTTTTCCATCATATGTAGTAAGCTCTAGATAACCATAATTTATTTTATTAAGAAATTTAAAAACTAATTTATCTGCAGTGTTATTTAAAAACATTAATTTTCTACTGTTATATTATTTTTAATTTTAAATTTTTTCTTAATTAATTTAATTCCTTTAAACCACAATTTAAACGCTTCAAAATGTATCGCAGAGATAATTTTAAATGTCATTAAAGGGTGTTTAAGATAAGAATTCATTAAGTTTTTACTTGTCAAAGCAGATCTTTCACCATTTTGAGATGCAAAAAGAATTTTTCCTCCTTTATCATATTGATCAATGACAACTGACAACTTCTGGTCTGGGTTTAATATTCTAAAAAAATAATTACAATCCATTTCAATGAATGGTGAAACATGAAATTTTTTTGAGCAATTATTTTGAATTAATTTATTTTGTCCCTCAACTTTAAAAACATATGTGTGTTGCTCACCAAATGTATTTTTAACCTCATATAATATAGAAATTAAATTATCATTATTATCGTATACAAAAAAAATACTTAGTGGATTAAAAACATAACCAAATATTCTTGGATAGCATAAAAGTTTAACTTTTATGTTGTCTGTACTGATTTCGTTATTAATTAGATTTTTTTTTACCCACTCAAAAAGAGATGACCCATCACGGTCACCATGATCTTTTTCGTAAAAACTAATAAGATTAAATTTATTTAATGAAAAAAATTTTAATTTATTATTAAGCTCATTTAACTCTGATAGATCAATGAAAAGTGAAAATACTTTATATTTAAAAAAATGTTCTTTTGGTTTAAATCTCTTATGGATTACGTTTCCATTATATATACAAGAACTAATCATTAAGGTTTTTCAGCATTTCTAGAGATGATTTTATTCCATCTTCATGAAATCCGTAACCAAAATAACTGCCACAAAAAAGTAAATCTTTTTGATTTTGTATTTTAATAAGCTCTGATTGAGCATCTAATGCTTTTTGATCGTAATATGGATGTGTAAATTTTACTTTTTTCAATATTTTGTTCTCATCAATATTGAAGTAAGGATTTAGTGTTAAGAAAATATTTTCTTCACACTTTAAATTTTGCAATAAATTTAACCAGTAGGTTATTGAATTTTTCTCTAAATTCTTGCCATCTATTGATGAATTCCAAGAAGACCAAGCTTTTTTATTTTTTGGCATGGCACGCTGATCTGTATGTATGTAAGCTATATTTTCTTTGTAGCTAAAATTCGAAAGAATATTTCTCTCATCCTCAGTTGGATTTTCTATTATCTCTAAGGCTTCATCAGCATGTGTTGCCAAAATAACCTTGTCGTAATCAAAAAATTCACTTTCTCCACCGTAAAATAAATCTAGTCCTGACATTTTTCTTTTTATTTTTGTAACTTTATAATTTTTATAATGTTCCCCACTTAATTGTGAAATTATTTTACTAACATAGGTTCTGCTTCTATTAGTTACTGTGTACCACTGTGGTCTATTTTTCAATTTAAACAAACCATGATTTTGGAAAAATCTAAGAAAAAAACTAATTGGCATTTTGCTTGCTTCATAAGGGGGCATAGACCAAATTGCAGATACCATTGGTATTAAATGATAATCAACAAATGTTTTGGATAATTTATTAATTTTTAAATATTCACCCAAGGTAATTTTATCATTGGATATGATTGCTTGATCACTTTTTTTATAAAATTTAATTATATCAAAAAACATTTTTAAGAAATCAATGTTAAATAGATTTGATTTATTGCAGAAAATCCCACTCAATCCTTTTCCACAATATTCAAATTTCGTATTATCTACTGAAACTGAAAAAGACATGTTGCTTTTTTCAATTTGAATATCATTTTCCTTAAAAAAATTAATTAAATTTGGATAAGTTTGAAAATTAAAAACAATAAAGCCAATATCAACTGATACTTTTTTTTCATCAAAAAACAAATCTATAGTATGAGAATGTCCACCAAAACGGTCTTCTCTTTCGAAAAGATCTACATGATGTTTTTTAGATAAATAATAAGCAGCACTTAGTCCAGAAATACCTGACCCAACGACAGCAATTTTCATTAATTATTATGCTGCATCTTCTTTAAACTCATCCATACTTGGACAAGTACAAAAAATATTTTTATCTCCATACACGTTATCAACTCTTGCAACTGGAGGCCAAAATTTATTTGCTTTTAAGAATTTTGCAGGATATGCAGCTTGCTCTCTTGAATATTTATGATTCCATTCATCTGAAGCTAATTCAATATCTGTGTGAGGTGCATTTTTAATAGGGTTATCTACTTTGTCAAACTTACCTGACTTAACCATATCTATTTCCTCTTTAATACTAATCAATGTGTCACAAAATCTATCCAGTTCAGATAAACTCTCACTCTCTGTTGGTTCAATCATCATTGTTCCAGCAACTGGCCATGACATTGTTGGTGCATGAAATCCATAATCAATTAATCTTTTAGCTATATCTTCTTCTGAAATACCTGTTTCGCTTTTAATTGATCTAATATCAATAATACACTCATGAGCAACATTGCCATTTGAACCTTTATAAAGAATTGGGTAATGGTCTTTTAATCTATTTGCTATGTAATTTGCATTTAGGATTGCAATTTGTGTTGCAAGTTTTACACCTTCGGATCCCATCATCTTAATGTACATCCAAGAAATTGATAAAATACTTGAGCTTCCCCAAGGAGCTGCTGAAACGGCACCTATTCCACTTGCAGGTCCACAATCTTTTACGACTGGATGATTAGGCAGATAAACTTGTAAATGTCTTTTACATGCGATAGGTCCCATTCCAGGTCCTCCTCCACCATGTGGAATACAAAATGTTTTATGCAAATTTATATGACAAACATCAGGACCAAAATTTCCTGGTTTTGCAACTCCAACAAGTGCGTTTAGGTTTGCTCCATCCATATAAACTTGACCACCATGTTCATGAATTACTTCACATATATCTTTAATTCTTTCCTCAAATACGCCATGGGTTGATGGGTAAGTTACCATTAATGCACCAAGATTGTCTGAATGCAATTCTGCTTTTTTCTTTAAATCTTCAAAGTCAACATTTCCCTCTTTATCACAGTCAACAACTACAACTTTCATTCCTACCATCTGTGCACTTGCTGGATTAGTTCCATGTGCTGAGCTTGGAATTAAACATATATTTCTATTTTCATCTCCTCTATCTAAATGATACTTTCTTATTACCATTAAGCCAGCATATTCACCTTGGGCTCCCGCATTTGGCTGAAGTGAAACACCAGAAAAACCGGTAATAGATCTTAACCAATTTTTAAGATCTGTGAACATTTCTCTATATCCCTCCATCTGTTCGACAGGTACGAATGGGTGGGGCTCAGCCAATTCTCTCCACGAAATAGGTATCATTTCTGCAGTAGCATTTAATTTCATAGTACATGAACCTAGAGCTATCATTGTTCTGTTAAGAGCTATATCCTTATCCTCTAACTTTTTAAGATATCTAAGCATTTCAGTTTCTGAATGATATAAATTAAAAACAGGGTGTTCCAAATATTTTGAAGTTCTTAATAA
>CACNTU010000028.1 GCA_902623415.1 uncultured Pelagibacteraceae bacterium | reverse complement strand
ACTCATGTGTTATACTACTCTTTGATTAAGTTTTTCTTGAAAAGAGACATGCCATTCTTGATTTTATATGAGTACGATTCTTTAAAACTTTCAAGTTGCCAACCAGTCAGCCTTTTTTCAATTTGAATTATATTTTCTTTTTTCCAATCATCAGTTGTTTCCTCAAGCTTCCAAAGTCGTTTTTCCTCATTACTTCTTCCGCAACCATAACAATAACCTGTTGTTGGATCAGTTTTACAAATGCTTATACAAGGTGAAATAATCATTTTTTATAAATAAATTAGTATAAATTTTATAAGATAAATAGATAATTTTTTAACAATTGTCATTGGACAAATAGTTTCAATAATATATAAAACCTCGTAATTTGTGGGGCGATGGCGGAATTGGTAGACGCGTTGGTCTTAGGAACCAATATGGCAACATGTGAAGGTTCGAGTCCTTTTCGCCCTACCATTAAGATATTATGAAAGTTACAGTAGAAAATAAAAAAGGTTTAAATAAAGATCTTAAAATTTTTATCGATAAAGAGACAATGAACTCTTACATGGATGAAAAATATGAAGAGATTAAAGGTAGTGTAAACCTTAAAGGATTTAGACCAGGTAAAGTTCCAAAAGAAATTTTAAAAAGACAATTTGGTAAAGCAATTTTTGGAGAGGTCTTAGATAAAGTTTTAAAAGAAACATCAGCTAAAGCACTAGAGGAAAAAAAAATAAAACCAGCTGGTCAACCAAAATTGGACTTAAAGACTTACGGTGAAGACAAAGATTTAGAATATGTTTTATCAGTAACAGAGCTGCCAAAAGTAGAAATTAAATCTTTAGAAAATATTAAATTTGACGAATATACTGTTAAAATTGATGAGAGTGAAACTGATAAAAGGATAAAAGAAATAGCAAAAAACCAACCAAACTTTAAGGAAGTAAGCCCTGATACAAAAGCTAAAAAAGGTGATTTAGTCTCATTAGACTACAAGGCAACAGTTGATGGCAAGGAATTTAAAGGAAGTGAAGGTAAGAATACCCAGCTAACTTTAGGCAAAGATTTATTTTTAAAAGGTTTCGATGAACAGTTGATTGGAGTTAAGAAAGATGATGAAAAAATTGTTGAAGCGACTTTGCCAGAAAATTTCCCTGAAAAAGAATTAGTAAATAAAAAAGCTAAATTTAGTTGTAAAATTTTAAGTGTAAAGCAATCAGAAGAAGTGAAAATTGATGATGATTTTGCAAAAAATTTAGGAGCAAAAGATTTAAAAGATTTAAAAACGTTAATTTCAAAACAAATTAACGATGAATATAAAAATTCTTTAGATCAATTATCAAAAAACCAAATTTTAAAAGAAATAGAAAAAATTAAAGTAAATGAGGTACCAGAAAATTTAATTGAAGAAGAGGTAAAAATTCTTTCTCAAGGAATGCCAGAAGAAGAAGTTAAGAAAAATAAAAAGAATTTTGAAGAAAAAGCAAAAACAAGAATTAAGACTGGACTAATTTTAAATGAGTTTGGTGAAAAAAATCAAATTAAAGTGACTGAACAAGAAGTACAAGCTGAAGTGCAAAAACAACTAAGAATGATGCCTGGGCAAGAAAAAATGGTTATGGATTTTTACCAAAAAAACCCATCTGCATTAGCGAGTTTAAGAGGAACCGTGTATGAAGAAAAAATTTTAAATTTAATTAAAGAAAAAGGTAAAGCAAACAAGAAAGAAATTTCAAAAGATGAAGCTGAAAAGATTTTAAAAGAAGCGCATAAGCACGATCATGAACATACTCATGGTGAAGAAAAAAAAGAAACTAAGAAAAAATCACCTACAACATCTGCTAAACAAAAAAAACTAGCAACTAAAAAGGCAAAATCAAAGCCAGCAGCGAAAAAGACAAAAAAAGTTAGCAAAAAGTAATCTCAAGTTGTATAAGTAGAACGAATCAACTTATGACAACAAAATTATCAGAACATATGAACAATCTTGTACCTATGGTAGTGGAACAATCTAGTAAAGGTGAAAGAGCTTACGATATTTACTCAAGGCTTTTAAAAGAAAGAATTATTTTTCTAACGGGTCAAATTAATGACAACGTTGCTTCATTAGTTACTGCTCAATTATTATTTTTAGAAGCTGAAGACCCAAAAAAAGAAATTTATTTATACATAAATAGTCCAGGAGGTTTGGTTACCGCAGGACTTGGCATTTATGATACTATGCAATACGTGAAACCGGACATTTCTACTTTATGTATCGGCCAAGCAGCTTCTATGGGTTCCTTTTTACTTGCTGCAGGAACTAAAGGAAAAAGATTTTCATTACCAAATTCAAGAATAATGGTTCATCAACCATCCGCAGGCTTTCAGGGTCAGGCAACTGATATTGAAATTCATGCAAATGAAGTTTTGTCTTTAAAGAAAAGAATTAATGAAATTTATTCAAAACATACTGGAAAAAATGTTGAAGAAATAAAGTCTGCTCTTGAAAGAGATAATTTCATGACAGCAGATGTCGCACAATCTTTTGGTCTTATTGACGAAGTAGTAGAAAAAAGATCTTAATACACAATATATTGAGTCATCATTAATCGAAACTTGATTAGTGTGAGTCTTCTATAATAAAGTAATTAAATTGATTCGTTATAAAAATTAAAATGACAACAAATAATAAAAATATTCTTTACTGTTCTTTCTGTGGCAAGAGCCAACATGAAGTAAGAAAGTTGATTGCTGGTCCAACTGTTTTCATCTGTGATGAATGCGTTGAACTATGTATGGATATTATAAAAGAGGAGAGCAAAGATACTTTTGTAAAACATCAAGATGGTCTTCCATCTCCAAAAGAAATTTGTTCAGTATTAGATGATTATGTAATTGGTCAAGCTCATGCAAAAAAAGTATTGTCTGTAGCAGTTCATAATCACTACAAAAGATTAAATTATGAGAGCAAAACAAGCAAAAATGTTGAGCTATCAAAATCAAATATACTTTTAGTGGGTCCTACAGGTTGTGGAAAAACATTGCTTGCACAAACTCTTGCTAGAATTCTAGACGTTCCATTTACTATGGCTGATGCAACCACTTTAACAGAGGCAGGTTATGTTGGAGAAGATGTTGAAAATATTATTTTAAAATTGCTACAGGCATCTGACTATAATGTTGAAAAAGCTCAAAGAGGAATAGTTTATATTGATGAGGTTGATAAAATCAGTAGAAAATCTGAAAACCCGTCTATTACAAGAGATGTTTCTGGTGAAGGTGTTCAGCAAGCTCTTCTTAAAATAATGGAAGGAACAGTTGCAAGTGTACCGCCTCAAGGTGGAAGAAAACATCCTCAGCAAGAATTTTTACAAGTAGACACAACAAATATTTTGTTTATTTGTGGTGGTGCATTTGCAGGTCTTGATAAAATAATTTCTCAAAGAGACAAAGGTACGTCAATTGGCTTTGGTGCAGATGTAAAAAATACACAAGATAAGAAAACTGGTGAATGGATGAAAGGTTTAGAACCAGAAGATTTATTAAAATTTGGATTAATACCAGAATTTATTGGAAGACTTCCAATGATAGCAACACTTGAAGATTTAGATGAAAAATCTTTAATAAAAATATTACAAGAACCAAAAAATTCTCTAACAAAGCAATATCAAGAATTGTTTAAATTAGATGGTGCTAAACTGACATTTAAAGAAAATGCTTTAAAAGAAATAGCACAAAAGGCAATTAGCAAAAAAACTGGAGCAAGAGGCTTGAGATCAATTCTAGAAAATATTTTGTTAAAAACAATGTATGATCTTCCGAGTCAAGATAATATTGAAGAGGTTATCGTTGATGCTGGTGCAGCAAAAGGACAGTCACAACCAATTTTAGTTCATGCTAAAGGGGACAATAAATCTAAGTCAAATAAGACCACAGCGGCTTAATATCCTTAATAAGTAATAAATACCTATTGCATTATAAAATATAATATCCATATTGTTTGTATGGAAGTCAAAATTTCACTACCCTTACTCCCATTGAGAGACATTGTAGTCTTTCCAAGTATGGTAATCCCTCTTTTTGTGGGAAGAGATAAATCTATTTTAGCACTTAATGAAGTGATGAAAAAAGATAAGAAAATTATTTTAGTAACTCAAAAAAATTCAGAAATTGATGATCCTAAGAAAACAGATGTATTTATGTATGGTTGTGAAGGAAGTATTTTACAATTGTTAAAATTACCAGATGGTACAGTTAAAGTTTTAGTTGAAGGTATTAAAAGAGTAAAAATTTTAGACTTTAAGGATAATGAAAAGTTTATAACATGTGATTACACATACTATAACGATGTCTCAACTAAAGATGAGGATTTATTTCCTTTAGCAGCTACAGCCTTAAGAAGATTAGAAAAATTAACATCTATCAATAAAAAAATTTCTAATGAAACCATAAACACAATTAAACAATTAAAAGACCCATCGCAAATTGCAGATAATATTGCATCTCATATAACAGCTACTATTTCTGAAAAGCAGCAAATTTTTGAAACTGTTGATGTAAAGAAAAGGTTAAACGCCATTATTAAAATAATGGAAAATGAAACGAGTATTATTGGTGTTGAAAAAAGAATTAGAGGCAGGGTTAAAACCCAGATGGAAAAAACACAAAGAGAGTATTATTTGAATGAGCAACTCAAAGCTATTCAAAAAGAACTTGGTGAAATTGAAGATGGTAAAGATGAAACAACTAGTCTGAATAAAGCAATTACAAAAGCGAAGATGCCAAAAGAGGTGGAAAAGAAATGTTTACAAGAATTAAAGAAATTAAAAAATATGAGTCCTATGTCTGCAGAGGCAACAGTTGTGAGAAATTATTTAGATTGGATGACTGAACTGCCATGGCATAAAAAAAGCGAAGTAGATATAGATTTAAAAAAAGCTCTAGATATTCTCGATAAAGACCACTTTGGATTAGAAAAAGTTAAAGAGAGAATAATAGAATTTTTAGCGGTTCAAAAAAGAATGGAAAAAATTAAAGGGCCAATTTTATGTTTAGTTGGACCTCCAGGTGTTGGAAAAACCTCTTTAGGAAAATCAATTGCAAAAGCTACAAATAGGGAGTTTGTTAGAATGTCAGTTGGTGGAATGAGAGATGAAGCTGAAATACGTGGACACAGGAGAACATATATCGGATCTCTTCCAGGTAAAATTATTCAAATGATGAAAAAAGCTGGAACAAAAAATCCATTAATTTTATTAGATGAAATTGATAAAATTGGAAATGATTATAGAGGAGACCCGTCTTCAGCACTATTAGAAGCTCTAGATCCCGAGCAGAACACAACATTTAATGATCATTATCTAGAAGTTGATTATGATTTATCTGATGTGATGTTTGTAACGACTGCTAATACCTTAAACATTTTACCTCCTTTATTAGATAGAATGGAAGTAATTAGATTAGCGGGTTACACTGAGGATGAAAAAATTAGTATCGCAAACAAGTATTTATTACCAAAACAAATTAAAGATAACGGCGTCAAAGAAAAAGAAATGAAGCTGGATGATGATATTATAAAAGAAGTCATTAGAGGATATACAAAAGAGTCTGGTGTAAGAAATCTTGAAAGGGAAATTTCAAAACTTGCAAGAAAAGTTGTTAAAAAAATTGTAGCTGGTGAAGAAAAAGAGGTTGGAATAAATAATAAAAATTTATCTGATTTTTTAGGTGTGCCTAAGTTCAAGTTTGGAGAACTAGAGACTGAAAATAGAGTAGGTATAGTAACAGGTCTTGCTTGGACTGAGTATGGTGGAGAAATTTTAAAAATTGAGACTGTTACAATGCCTGGAAAAGGAAGAATGCAAATCACTGGTAAATTAGGTGATGTTATGCAAGAGTCAGTCAAAGCAGCAAAATCTTTTGTAAGATCAAAATGTTTAGAATACGGAATTATACCACCAATATTTGAAAAAAAAGATTTTCATATTCATGTTCCTGAAGGAGCAACACCAAAAGATGGTCCATCTGCTGGGATTGGAATGGTAACATCTATCGTTTCATCAATTACCAACATTCCTGTAAGAAGAGATGTTGCTATGACTGGTGAAGTAACATTAACGGGACAAGTATTACCAATTGGTGGCTTGAAAGAAAAATTATTAGCTGCACACAGAGCTGGAATAAAAGAAGTTTTAATTCCTAAAGAAAATGAAAAAGATCTAGTGGATATGCCTAAGAAAATTATAGACGATATAAAAATTACACCTGTTGAATATGCTGATCAGGTTATTAAAATAGCATTGACAAAAGAGCTTAAACCAACTGAGTGGGTTGAGGTAGATATCTCTAAAAAAGATGATAAATCTCAAGCTAGTATTCAATAATAATTAATTTACATTATTAAAGTGTTGATGTAATAAATAGCCTTGTTTTGGGCGGTTAGCTCAGTTGGTAGAGCATCTCGTTTACACCGAGGGGGTCAAAGGTTCGAGTCCTTTACTGCCCACCAAAACAAAAAAGTGGGGGTGTAGCTCAGTTGGTTAGAGCGATCGCCTGTCACGCGATAGGTCGAGGGTTCGAGTCCCTTCACTCCCGCCACTTTTACGCATTTTTTAATGTTAATATTAATAAAAATGTGACGTATCAGCCCTTCAACAACAGATAAAAACTGATATATAGATTTCCATGTTATCTGATTTTTTAAAAGATTACTTACCAATAATAATATTTTTAGTATTAGCTCTTGGGTTAAGTTGTGCTTTTGTGATTGTAAATTTTATACTATCACCAAAAAAACCTGATCCTGAAAAACTTTCAGCTTATGAGTGTGGTTTTGAACCTTTTGAGGATTCAAGAATGGAATTTGATGTGAGATTTTATTTAGTTGCAATCCTATTTATTATTTTTGATTTAGAGATAGCATTTTTATTTCCATGGGCGATATCTCTTGGAAATATAGGATTATTAGGTTTTTCATCAATGATGATTTTTTTGTTCATACTTACAATAGGTTTTATTTATGAATGGAAAAAAGGTGCTTTAGACTGGGAATAAAAATTATAAACCACAATGAACAATAAAATAGATCAAGTTCCTGAGGAATTTAAACAACTTGCAGAAGATTTTAGCAAAAATGGTTTTATAACTACATCACTTGATAATTTAATTAACTGGTCAAGATCAGGATCACTTCATTGGATGACTTTTGGATTAGCTTGTTGTGCTGTTGAAATGATGCAAACAGCTATGCCGAGATATGATTTAGAAAGATTTGGAGCTGCTCCAAGAGGCTCGCCAAGACAATCAGATGTTATGATAGTTGCAGGAACTTTAACAAATAAAATGGCGCCAGCTTTAAGAAAAGTTTATGACCAGATGCCTGAACCAAGATATGTGATTTCAATGGGCAGTTGCGCAAATGGAGGTGGATATTACCATTTTTCATATTCAGTTGTTAGAGGTTGTGATCGAATTGTTCCTGTAGATGTTTATGTACCAGGATGTCCTCCATCAGCAGAAGCATTGTTATATGGAATACTACAACTACAAAAAAAAATTAGAAAAAAGGGATCTTTAATTAGATAGTTATGAAAAGTTTAGAAGATCTAGAAAAAAAAATTAATTCTGAGTTAACTACCAAAATTAACAATTCAGAAATTAAACATAACCAAATTTATATTGAAACAGATAAAGAAGATATGGTTGATGTTGCTATATTTTTAAAAACAAATCAAGATACTAAATTTAGGCAACTAATAGATATAACAGTTGTTGATTACCCAGAAAAAAATCAAAGGTTTGAAGTAGTATACTTGTTTTTAAGTCATGAATTTAATCAAAGATTAATTGTAAAATATTCAATTGCCGAAAATGAAGTCATTCCATCATTAACTAGTATTTTTCCCTCAGCAAACTGGATGGAGAGAGAGGTTTTTGATATGTATGGGGTATCTTTCAAGGATCACCCAGATCTAAGAAGAATACTAACTGATTATGGATTTGAAGGCCACCCATTAAGAAAAGATTTTCCTTTAACTGGTCACTCGGAGGTCAGATATAGCGAAGATCAGAAGAAGGTAATTAGTGAACCAGTAAAACTTGAGCAAAATTATAGAAATTTTGATTATGAAAGTCCCTGGGAAGGAACAAAATACATTAAAGAAGAAATTGAAAATAATGACAAAAAAAATTAAAAATTTAAATTTAAATTTTGGTCCTCAGCATCCTGCAGCTCATGGTGTTCTCAGATTAATTTTAGAGTTAGATGGTGAAGTAGTTGAAAAAGCAGATCCTCACATCGGTTTACTTCATAGAGGAACAGAAAAACTTATCGAAAATAAAACTTATATGCAGGCAGTTCCTTATTTTGATCGTTTAGATTATGTCGCTCCAATGAATCAGGAGCATGCATTCGCACTAGCTATCGAAAAAATACTTAAAATAGATGTACCAATTAGAGCGCAATACATAAGAGTTATCTTTTGTGAAATAGGCAGAATCTTAAGTCATATTTTAAATGTTACAACTCAAGCGCTTGATGTTGGAGCGTTAACACCTTCTCTTTGGGGTTTTGAGGAAAGAGAAACGTTAATGACATTTTATGAAAGAGCCTCAGGATCAAGACTTCATGCAAATTATTTTAGAGCAGGAGGTGTTCATCAAGATTTGCCAAAAGGTTTAGAGGAAGATATTGCAAAATTTTGTGAATCTTTTCCGAAAATAATTAACGATTTAGAAAGTTTGTTAACTGATAATAGAATTTTTAAACAAAGAAATGTCGATATAGGAGTAGTCACAAAAGAAGATGCTTTAGATTATTCTTTTTCAGGAGTTATGATAAGAGGCTCAGGTGTTCCATGGGATTTAAGAAAATCCCAACCTTATGACTGCTATGAAAGTTTAGACTTTAAAATACCAGTTGGAAAAAATGGAGATTGTTATGACAGATATTTATGCAGAATTGAGGAAATGAAAGAAAGTGTTTCAATTATCAAACAATGTCTGGCAAAAATGGAAAAAGGTCCAATTAAATCATTAGATGGTAAGATTAGCCCACCACCTAAGGCAGAAATTAAACAATCAATGGAGGCTTTAATACATCATTTTAAACTTTTCACAGAGGGATACAGAGTTCCAAAAGATGAAATTTATACAGCTGTTGAGGCACCAAAAGGAGAATTTGGTGTTTACTTAATATCTGATGGTTCAAACAAACCCTACAAATGTAAAATAAGAGCACCAGGATTTTCACATTTGCAATCAATGGATTATTTAATTAAAGGGCATATGTTAGCTGATGTTCCTGCGGTATTAGGTTCTTTAGATATTGTTTTTGGTGAGGTAGACAGATGAGTTTAAGAAGACCTGCTAAAGATCAGCCAAAAAGTTTTGAATTTAATGCTTCATCATTAGAAGCAGCAAATGTTATTGTTGCAAAATATCCTGAAGGTAAACAGCAAAGTGCTGTAATGGCTTTACTTTATATTGCTCAAAAGCAAAATAATAATTGGATACCATTAGCTGCAATGAAGTACATCGCTAAGTTTTTAGGTATGCCTTATATTAAAGTTTATGAGGTAGCTACTTTTTATACAATGTATAATTTAGCTCCTGTAGGCAAATACTTTGTTCAAGTATGCACCACAACACCATGTATGATAAGAGGTGCAAATCAATTAGTTGAGGCTTGTAAAGAAAAAATTTCTGAAAACGAATGTGAATTATCAAATGATAAAAGCTGTTCTTGGATGGAAGTTGAATGCTTAGGGGCATGTGTAAATGCTCCAATGATGCAAATTAATGATGACTATTATGAAGATTTAGACAAACAAAAAACTTTAGATATTTTAGATAAAATTTTAAATGGAGAAACTCCAAAACCTGGTTCATATAGAGGAAGAGTAAATAATGAACCAGAAAATAACAGGAAAACTTTAATGGATTTAAAAAATGCTTAAAGATCAAGATAGAATTTTTCAAAATTTATATAATGACAAAGGCTCAGATGTAACTTCATCACAAGAGAGAGGTGATTGGGTAAATACAAAAGAAATTACTGACAAAGGAAGAGACTGGATAATTAATGAAATTAAAGAATCTCAGCTAAGAGGTCGAGGTGGGGCAGGATTTCCTACTGGTTTAAAATGGTCATTTGCCCCAAAAGAAGTTGGATCTAGACCACATTACCTAGTTATTAATGGCGATGAGTCTGAACCAGGAACTTGCAAAGATAGAGATATTTTAAGATTTGAACCTCACAAGCTAATAGAAGGTTGTTTAATTGCATCTTATGCAGTGCAAGCACATGTTTGTTACATTTATATAAGAGGTGAATATTTTGTTGATGGTCAAAAACTTCAAGCAGCAATTGATGAAGCTTATGAAAAAAAACTATTAGGTAAAAATGCAGCAGGTACTGGTTGGGATTTAGATATTTATATTCATTATGGAGCTGGTGCATATATTTGTGGTGAAGAGACTGCACTGCTTGAAAGTTTAGAAGGTAAAAAAGGCCAACCTAGATTAAAACCACCTTTCCCAGCTTTGATAGGTCTTTATGGGTGTCCTACAATAATTAATAATGTTGAAACAATTGCAGTAGTTCCAACTATTTTAAGAAGAGGAGCTAAATGGTTTGCTTCTTTAGGAAGAGAAAAAAATACTGGAACTAAAATTTTCTGTATTTCTGGAAATGTAAACAATCCTTGTAATGTTGAAGAAGAAATGAGCATTCCTTTGAAAGAATTAATAGAAGTTCATGCTGGTGGTGTAATTGGTGGTTGGGAAAATTTACAGGCTGTTATTCCTGGAGGTTCTTCAATGCCATTAATACCCAAAGAAAGATGTGAAACCTTAAAAATGGACTTTGATGCTTGTGTAGAAG
>CACNTU010000027.1 GCA_902623415.1 uncultured Pelagibacteraceae bacterium | reverse complement strand
GAAACAAAAAGTAACAATGGTGGGTCTTGCAAGTGGATTAGTCTTAGGTAATTTGGGATATACTCATTGTTCAATTGAAGATGTTGGAATTTTGAGATCATTGCCGAATTTAGCAATTGTTTCTCCAGCTGATCCTACAGAGACTGTTAAGGCTTTATTTACCTCGGTCAATTATCACCAAAGTGTATACATAAGATTGACTGGAGGATCAAATGCGCCTCAAATATACAAATCTGATTACAACTTTGAGATTGGTAAATCTATTCGATTAGTTGATGGAGATGACTTGTTAATTATTGCGTCGGGATCAATGGTTAAAACAGCTTTAGATTGTTCAAAAAATTTAAATGAAAGAAAAATATATCCTGAAGTAATTAATATGCATACTATAAAACCCTTAGACAAAGATCAAATTTACAAAAGTGTAAAAGGTAAAAAACTAATTGTAACTATTGAAGAACATAATGTAATAGGTGGTCTAGGAAGCGCTGTATCTGAAGTAATTTCTGAAATTGATAAATGTCCTAAAAAAATTTCATTTGGAATAAATGATATGTATAGTAAAGGAGGTAGTTATTCATATTTGAAAAATAAATTTGGATTAAATTATGATGAAATTTCGAAAACAATTGAAAGGAAATTAAAAAATTAATGGATAAATATAAAAAAATTTTTCAAGAATCTTTAAATATTAATGATAAAGATTTTTCAGAGAATTTAAATTACAATGATATTCCAGAATGGGACTCTATAGGCCATATGACCCTAATAGCCGCTTTAGAAGAAAATTATAATATCTCAATAGAAACAGATGATATTGTTGATTTTAGCTCGTTTAATAAAGGTAAAGAAATATTAAAAAAATATAAAGTTAATTAAATGTCTTTGAACAAAAAAGATATAAATAAATTTCATGAAAATGGTTTTGTAATTATAAAAAACTTTTTAAAAAAAAAAGAAATAAACAAAATATTTTTTCAAATGGAAGAAATGATTGACATTCCAATTAAAAATATTTCAAAAAAAAAATTTAAAAGCTTTGATGAGAAATATCTATATCTATTAAAAAAAAACAAAATACTCAAATCTCATTTCTATGATCTAACTAAAC
The DNA here is from genome assembly GCA_902623415.1 of uncultured Pelagibacteraceae bacterium. Lineage (GTDB taxonomy): Bacteria > Pseudomonadota > Alphaproteobacteria > Pelagibacterales > Pelagibacteraceae > Pelagibacter. The sequence continues at coordinate 10,609 of CACNTU010000027.1, read as the reverse complement.
TGCTAGATAGTATAGTTAATATAGCTGTTTCAAAAAAATTTCTTAATGTTGGGAAAAAACTATTAAAATCAGATACAATTCTTGTTGATACACCTCAAATAAGAGCCGATCATAAGTCTGACAAAAGATTTTTACCCCAACACCAGGAATTAAATCAAATTTCAAAAGATGTTATTAGTTTTTGGGTTCCGTTGGTAAATGTAAATAAAAAGGGTGGTGGTATTTTTTTACGACCAAAAACCCATCATCTAGGTCATTTGACATTTAAAAATTCTAATATGAGTGCAACATCTGATTCAAGAAAAAGACAAAAAACAGTTGATAAAATTTTTTCAAAAAACAAATTAAAAAAATATAAATCCATTTATCCATCATTAAATGCCGGGGATGCAGTCATATTTCAAACATTTGTTTTTCACGGAACGACTCCAAATAAACTAGATAGAATAAGATGGACGTATATATCTAGATTCAACTCAATAAATAAAACACCATATTTGAAAAATGCAAGATCTACTTTGCGAATTCCATACGATGCAGATTATAATAATATAATTTAAATTATAAATTCTTATTAATCTAATTCAAATTTTTTATAATAATTTTTAATAAAACTTTTATCTTGTTTTTTTTTATCTAAAATACAGTTTCCAATAATCAAATAATCTAATTCAGTGCCCATGAAACAATTAAAAGCATCTGAGGGTGTATTAACAATTGGCTCTCCTCTAACATTAAAAGAAGTATTTACAATAACAGGACAACCTGTTTTTTTTTTAAATTTAGAAATTAAATCATAATAATATTTATTTGTATTTTTATTTACAGTTTGAATCCTTGCAGAATAATCAACATGAGTTATAGCGGGTACCTCTGACCTTTTTATATTGAGTTTATCTATACCAAATAAAATTTTATCTTCTGATGTCATCGGAATTTTCTTGTCTTCATTAATTTGAGATACTAACAGCATATAAGGACTAGAGACATTCATATCAAACCAAGTTGAAACATCTTCCTCTAAAACGGAAGGTGCAAATGGTCTAAAACTCTCTCTATATTTAATTTTCAAATTTAAGTTTTTTTGAGTATTTTCAGATCTTGGATCTCCTAAAATTGATCTTGCACCTAAAGCTCTAGGACCAAATTCCATTCTACCTTGGAACCATCCAATAGCCTTTTCCTCAGATAAATAATCTGATGTTTTGTCTAACAATTCATCATAATCATAAGTCTTAAATACAGCGCCCAGAGAGTTTAGTTCATTTTCGATTTGAAACTGAGAATATTCAGGTCCTAAATATGAACCCTTCATTTGATCATTATTTTCTACTAATCTTTTATTTTTAAATTGAATATGCCAAAGAGCTAGAGCAGCACCCAACGATCCACCTGCATCGCCAGCTGCAGGTTGAATCCATATTTTGTCAAATATTTTTTCCTCTAAAATTTTACCATTTGCGACACAATTCAATGCAACTCCACCTGCTAAACATAGGTTATTTATGTTATATTCTTGCCTTATAGATTTTGCTAATTTTATCATAATTTCTTCTGTCACTTTTTGAATTGAAGAGGCTATATCCATATGAAATTTTGTTATTTTTTCTTTTTCAGGGTCCCTTGGTTTTTGACCAAATAAATTATGAAATTTATTATTTGTCATAGTTAAACCTTTGGCATAATTGAAATAGTCTTGATCTAATCTAAATGTTCCATCTTCCTTTATATCAATTAGTTTTTTAATTTTATCCTCATAAATTGGATTCCCATATGGAGCTAATCCCATAAGCTTATATTCTCCACTATTTACCTTAAATCCTGTGTAATACGTAAAAGCTGAATATAATAACCCAAGAGAATGAGGGAAATGAATTTCTTTTTTTATCTCTAGTTTATTACCTTTCCCAACTGCGACAGTAGTTGTTGCCCATTCACCTACACCATCTGCAGTCAAAACAACTGCTTCTTCAAATGGAGAAGGGAAAAAGGCACTTGATGCATGACTCAAATGATGGTCTGAGAAAAAAATTTTTTCCTCTAATTTAAAATTTTTGTCTTGCTCTTTAAATTTATTAATTAGTAATTTTTTTTGAAAAAGTTTTTCTTTTATCCATAATGGCATAGCTTTGCTAAATGATGAAAATCCTTTAGGAGCAAAAGCAACATAAGTTTCTAATAATCTTTCAAATTTTAAAAAAGGCTTTTCGAAAAAAACAATATGGTCTAATTCACTTAATTTTAAATTAGCATAATCTAATACAAAATTAATTGAATTTTTTGGATAACTTGAGTCGTGCTTTATTCTAGTAAATCTTTCCTCTTGTGCTGCGGCAACAATTTTACCATCTTTTAATAAAGTTGCTGCACTATCATGATAAAATGCTGATATCCCAAGTATTGCAGTCAAATTATTTTAATTAGAAAATTGTATATATAAAAGGTGCAATAGCTGATCCTTGTGTAAGAACGACTAATCCACCAAATAAAACTAAAACAAAAAGAATTGGTAAAAGCCAATACTTTTTTCTTATTCTTAAAAATTTCCAAAATTCAATAAAAAAACTCATTTTAAAACTGATTTCTCATATCATTATTATCATTATCTTTCAAAGTCCAATACGTGTTACTTTTATTTTTTTTTAGTTTTAAAATATCCTTTCTAAAAAGTCTTAAAAGAATGCCCGTAGGAGTAACTACAAGAAAAAAAATTATACCCATAACAATAGGTGTTACGATCATTCCTAACAATAAACCAAACTTCATCCAAAGTTTATTTAGAGGGGTTAAAAAATTGGAATTTATGATACCTAAAAATAAGAAAACTGAAGAAATAAATATTGACCATATTCTATATTCACCATCATTAATTATTGGCCAAATACCAATAACAAAAAATACTACAAAGAATAATATTCCGAAACTTCTGTTCGAAGGTAATTTTATTGACATAAATATATTATAATAATTTAAACAATTTATTCATTAACTTTATTAATGATATATACATTATTACTAATTTTACTGATTTTTAGATTTATATAATTTGAATTGAACTTATTTATTTGATTTAATATTTTTGATATTTCGGAACTCTTCAAAGTTTTTATTTTTTTATCTCTGCTTTGCTTTGTATATATATATTTTTGATCTAACAAATAGATCAATGGTGTTTTAATTAACACATCTTTTATAAAAGAGATAAAACTTTTAAATATTTGTTTTAAAAAATAAATATATTTTTTAATCTCACTAGTTTCAACTTTACTAACAAAATACTTGCTATTAATTTTATGTAAATTATTTTTATGTAAAAATTTTAAAAAATTTTTGTAAAAAAAATTATTTTTTTTTGAATTTATAATTATTGAACTTGCAAATGGAAGATTTAAATTTGTCTTTTTAGTATTTAAATATTCTCCAAAGTTTTTAATACATAGAGTTTTATTATTAAAAAATTTCCCTATTCTAGAATAGATTCTATATCTATTTGAGTTACCAAATGGAATAAAGCAAACTATTTTTTTTCTTAATACCGCTGCCTCCAAAGCTGTGGTACAACCAGAATGCATAAGTAATCTTGCAGAAATAATCCAAGGTGTTACAGATCCTCGATATATTATTTTTAAATTTTTTGGAATTTTTCCAAATTTTTTTTTAACAAATTTTATATCTTCATTTGGATGAGGCCTAAAAATAAAAATAATAGTCTTATAAGCATTTGCCAAATCTTTTAACAATTTTATTGTTTCTGTATAATTTTTTTCTTCATCATCAAAAACTGTATTTAAGTTTTTTAAAGATTTTTTTAGTTTTTGTTTATTAGATAAATTATCTCTTAGAGTAATAATGCTCTTTCTGTAATTTTCTTTAGACGGCCTAGATTTAAAACTTGAGTTAAATAAAACAAAATCTTTATATTTTTTTTTTATTGATTTTACTTTTGCATCCCATAAATGGACATAAGGTTCTTTTAATAAGTCGTATTTGGGGTGACCTAATATACTGACATTTTTTTTAAGAAATTTTATTTTTTTTCGGTCCTCGTTTCCCCAAACAAAAAAGAAGTCATAAAATTTACTTATGTTTTTTGGATATCTAATATCTGTAGAAGTAGAGTTAAAAAAAGCTAGAGGCCCTTCTTCATCAAGCATACCTATATGATTTTTGTCAATGTATTTCATATCGGAATTTTTATTTAATTTTGATACAAAAGTATTTTTATCAAACCAAAAACAATTTGAAATTTTTGAAATATTTTGGGGAATATCTCTTTGACTTCCAATAATTACTTTGTGTCCTTTTTCCAAAAGTTTATAGCTTAAAAAAACTTTACTGAAAATTTCCCTGTCTTTAATTTCTATAGGTAATAAAAAAATCATTTTTTTTTTAAATTGTTTTTACTTAAATAGAATTTTTTTAATAGTATACAAAAAAATTCTATGATATCAGTCAATTAAACAAGCCATTCCATTATGCAGAACAAAATAAATAAATATTTATTAAACACCTTAATTTTTATATCAATTTCAGCAATAATTTATTTTATTAGAAGAGCTTTTTTCATTGATGTTGAAAGAATATTTTTTTTCACAACATGTTTAATTATATCATTTTTATTTTTGTCTACAATTTTTTACTTAAAATTTAAAAGTATAAAAATTCAAAGTAATTTTTTAATATTTTTTTTTTCGAGTGTAATAAGTTTTTATTTGCTTGAGATAATGATGTTCAAATTAAATTATAATAAATCTCATTTTCAGTTTTTAGAGAATATTAGAGCAGCAAAAATTAACAAAATTGATTTCGATAATAGAAACATTTACGAATTTTATAAAAATTTTAAAAAAATAAAAAATGAAAATTCTGTTTTAGCTATGTCAAGAACCCAAATTTCTGTAGAAGATAAAATTGTTCAAACTTTGGGTGGAATAGGAAATAAAGAAACTATTTTATGTAATGAGATGGGATACTGGGTAACTTATAAAAGTGATAGATTTGGATTTAATAATCCAGATAAACTATGGGACGAAAAACTTGATGTTTTGATTATAGGGGACTCTTACGGTTTAGGTCTTTGTGTCAACCAAGATCAAAATTTTGCAGGAGCCATGAGAGAGAAAAACAAAAAAGCAGTCACATTGGGTGGAACAGGAATGGGTACATTGTTTGAATATGCAATTTTTAGAGAATACGCAAAAAATATAGAAGCTGATAATTTAATTTTTTTGTTTTTGTTAAATGATTTAGATAATTTAACTTCAGAGTTATCAAATCCAATCTTATTAAATTACCTTAATAATAATGAATTTTCACAAGATCTTGCACTTAATCAGAAAGAATTGGACATAAAATTAGAGGAAAAATTAATTGAACATATAAAAACGAAGGAATTTTTAACCATAAGAAGAATAATCAAATTTCATCACACAAGAGATGTAATAAGAAATATTTTTAATAAGAAAAATACAAATAAAATTTTTTCACAATTTGAAATTGACGAAAAAAAAATACAAACAGTTATAAAAATTTTTAAGAAAGTTGAAAATGAATTTTCTGGCAATTTATTTATAGGTTATTTGCCTTTATCTGCAGAATATATGTTTGAAGAAGATGAAAAAAAACTTTTAAGAAAAATGTCAAATGAAGTCATAAGTAAATTCAAAGAAAACAACCTAGATGTAATTGATTTCAGATTAGTGTTAGATAAGATGGAGATAAAAGAAATAATACCATTTGGTGATATTGTTAGAGCTGAAAATCATTATACCCCCAAAGGATTTAAAATTATTTCAAATCAAATTCTAGAATATATTTATAAATAATAAATAGTTATTTGAAAACAAAGTACTTATAGAAGATTAAAATATTTTGATTATAAACATCGAGCCTATTTTAAAACAGAGGATTGCCTACAAAGTTAAATAATTATAAAATCAATAATATTAAAAAATTTTTTTCAGTGCATAAATCAAGCCAATTGAGCTATTAGTACTGGTCAGCTGCACGCATTACTGCGCTTCCACATCCAGCCTATCAACGTGGTGGTCTACCACGGCTCTATAGGAAGAACTAGTTTTGAGGTGAGTTTCCCGCTTAGATGCTTTCAGCAGTTATCTCGTCCATACTTAGCTACCCGGCACTGCAGCTGGCGCTACAACCGGTCCACCAGTGGTATGTTCAACCCGGTCCTCTCGTACTAGGGTCAACTCCTCTCAATTCTTCTACACGCATAGCAGATAGGGACCGAACTGTCTCACGACGTTCTGAACCCAGCTCACGTACCACTTTAATTGGCGAACAGCCAAACCCTTGGGACCTGCTCCAGCCCCAGGATGTGATGAGCCGACATCGAGGTGCCAAACACTGCCGTCGATATGAGCTCTTGGGCAGTATCAGCCTGTTATCCCCGGCGTACCTTTTATCCGTTGAGCGATGGCCCTTCCACTCAGAACCACCGGATCACTATGACCGACTTTCGTCTCTGCTCGACTTGTCAGTCTCACAGTCAGGCAAGCTTATGCCATTGCACTCTACGAACGATTTCTGACCGTTCTGAGCTTACCTTCGCACGCCTCCGTTACTATTTGGGAGGCGACCGCCCCAGTCAAACTACCCACCATACAATGTCTTGATGCCGGATAACGGCAATCAGTTAGATACCAAGAAAAACAAAAGAGGTATTTCACTGGTGACTCCACAAAAGCTGACGCCTTTGCATCAATGTCTCCCTCCTATACTAAATATGTTTTTCCTAATACCAATGTAAAGTTGCAGTAAAGGTGCACGGGGTCTTTCCGTCTAACTACGCGAACTCCGCATCTTCACGGAGAATTCAATTTCACTGAGTTGATGTTGGAGACAGCGGAGAAATCGTTACGCCATTCATGCAGGTCGGAACTTACCCGACAAGGAATTTCGCTACCTTAGGACCGTTATAGTTACGGCCGCCGTTTACTGGGGCTTCAGAAGTTAGCTTGCACCAACCGCATTAACCTTCCAGCACCGGGCAGGCGTCAGACCCTATACATCCACTTACGTGTTAGCAGAGCCCTGTGTTTTTGATAAACAGTCGCTTCTCCCTGGCTTGTGCCACCCTCCTATAGTTGCCTACAAGAAGGTCTTCCTTATCCCGAAGTTACGGAAGTATTTTGCCGAGTTCCTTCAACATCATTCTCTCAAGCGCCTAAATATACTCTATTAATCCACCTGTGTCGGTTTAGGGTACGGTCTTATGATGGAGCTATTTCTTGGAACCTTTTCGCGGCAAGTTCAATCCATTAAGAACTCACAACTTACAAGATCCGTCACTACCATCTGGTTAAGGAATATTAACCTTATTTCCATCGACTACGGCTTTCGCCCTCGCCTTAGGTGCCGACTAACTCTGCGCGGATTAACCTTGCGCAGAAACCCTTGGATTTTCGGCGAAGAAGTTTTTCACTTCTTTTATCGTTACTTATGTCAGCATTCGCACTTCTGATACCTCCAGGATCCCTCACGGGTATCCCTTCACAGGCTTACAGAACGTTCCGCTACCAGTTATAATTTTTGAAAAATTATAAATCCACAGATTCGGTATATGATTTTAGCCCCGTTACATCTTCGGCGCAGAAACTCTATTAGACCGGTGAGCTGTTACGCTATCTTTAAAGGATGGCTGCTTCTAAGCCAACCTCCCGGCTGTTAAGGAATTTCCACATCCTTTCACACTTAATCATAATTTGGGGACCTTATCTGGTGGTCTGGGCTCTTTCCCTCTCGACCATGGACCTTAGCACCCACAGTCTGTCTGCTGAAGAACAACATTTAGCATTCGGAGTTTTATTAGGTTTGGTAAGAATCTCTTCCCCCTAGCCCATTTAGTGCTCTACCTCTAAATGTCTATTTATTCAACGCACTACCTAAATAGTTTTCGCGGAAAACCAGCTATCTACGAATTTGGTTGGCCTTTCACCCCTTACCACAAGTCATCCAAAGACTTTTCAACGTCAACTGGTTCGGTCCTCCGGTAAGTGTTACCTTACTTTCAACCTGCTCATGGTAAGCTCATTCGTTTTCGGGTCTAATTCATTAAACTAATCGCCCTATTAAGACTTGCTTTCGCTGCGCCTACACCTAGATGGCTTAAGCTTGCTTAATAAATTAAGTCACTGACCCATTATACAAAAGGTACGCCGTCACTCTAAAAAGAGCTTCGACTGATTGTAGGCATGCGGTTTCAGGTTCTATTTCACTCCCCTAATAGGGGTTCTTTTCACCTTTCCCTCACGGTACTAGTTCACTATCGGTCACTGAAGAGTATTTAGGCTTAGAGGGTGGTCCCCCTATATTCGAGCAGGATTTCACGTGTCCCGCTTTACTCAAGAATTTTGTTAAACATTACTCATACGGGACTATCACCCTCTATGGTTAGCATTTCCAAACTATTCAAATTTTTTTAACAAAACTACTGGCCTAGTCCGCGTTCGCTCGCCACTACTAACGGAATCTCAATTGATTTCTTTTCCTCTGGTTACTTAGATGTTTCAGTTCTCCAGGTTGTCTCTTTAAACCTATGTATTCAGTTTAAAGTACCATATAAAATGGTGGGTTTCCCCATTCGGAAATTTTCGGATCAAAACTTACATACAGTTCCCCGAAACTTATCGCAGTATATCACGTCCTTCATCGGCTTTCAGTGCCAAGGCATCCACTACACGCCCTTAAACGCTTGATTTATGCACAGAAAAAAATTCTGTGTTGAATCAAATTTTTTTTTTGAACATTAGCTAATAACATTACTAATGTTCGGATATAGATATTGATATTAATTATTAATTCTTTACAATTTTTTATAACTAAGTGTTTGGTGGAGGATAGCGGGATCGAACCGCTGACCTCCTGAATGCAAATCAGGCGCTCTCCCAGCTGAGCTAATCCCCCATGATCTTAAATTTGGTGGGCCGAGAAAGACTCGAACTTTCGACCCCACCCTTATCAAGGGTGTGCTCTAACCAACTGAGCTACCGGCCCCCATGCAAGAGAAACACTAATCTAAGAAGAGAAATGAGGACGGTCAACATTATCCTGTATATTATTTAGAATGAAATTTTACTTTCATTCATCCTTAGAAAGGAGGTAATCCAGCCGCAGGTTCCCCTACGGCTACCTTGTTACGACTTCACCCCAGTCGCTGACTATACCGTGGTCAAGGGTTTGAAACCTTGCCTTAAGGTAGAACCAACTCCCATGGTGTGACGGGCGGTGTGTACAAGACCCGGGAACGCATTCACCGTGGCACGCTGATCCACGATTACTAGTAATTCCAGCTTCATGCACTCGAGTTGCAGAGTGCAATCCGAACTGAGGTATCTTTTAAGGATTTGCTTAACTTCGCAGTTTTGCTTCCTGTTGTAGATACCATTGTAGCACGTGTGTAGCCCAACACGTAAGGGCCATGAGGACTTGACGTCATCCCCACCTTCCTCCAGCTTATCACTGGCAGTTCTTTCAGAGTGCCCAACTTAATGATGGCAACTAAAAGTGAGGGTTGCGCTCGTTGCGGGACTTAACCCAACATCTCACGACACGAGCTGACGACAGCCATGCAGCACCTGTGTTTCGTCCGGCCGAACCGAAAACTTTAATCTCTTAAAGTCGCGACGAACATGTCAAGTGTTGGTAAGGTTCTGCGCGTATCTTCGAATTAAACCACATGCTCCACTACTTGTGCGGGTCCCCGTCAATTCATTTGAGTTTTAACCTTGCGGTCGTACTCCCCAGGCGGTGTGTTTATCGCTTTCGCTGCGACACTGAAAATAATTTTCCAACGTCTAACACACATCGTTTACGGCATGGACTACGAGGGTATCTAATCCTCTTCGCTACCCATGCTTTCGTTCCTCAGTGTCAGTAATGATCCAGAAAGCTGCCTTCGCAATTGGTATTCTTTCTAATATCTACGAATTTCACCTCTACACTAGAAATTCTGCTTTCCTCTATCATACTCTAGCTGAAAAGTTTTGATGGCAGTTCCAGAGTTAAGCTCTGGGATTTCACCACCAACTTTTTCAACCACCTACGAACTCTTTAAGCCCAGTAATTCCGAACTACGCTAGGTCCCTTCGTATTACCGCGGCTGCTGGCACGAAGTTAGCCGGACCTTCTTATTCGGGTACAGTCATTTTCTTCCCCGACGAAAGAGCTTTACAACCCAAAGGCCTTCTTCACTCACGCGGCATCGCTGCATCAGAGTTTCCTCCATTGTGCAAGATTCCCCACTGCTGCCTCCCGTAGGAGTTTGGGCCGTGTCTCAGTCCCAATGTGGCTGATCATCCTCTCAAATCAGCTATTGATCACAGTCTTGGTAGGCCATTACCCCACCAACAAACTAATCAAGTGCAGGCTCATCCAATGGTGCATAAAGCTTTCTCCGTAAAGACTTATCCGGTATTAGCACAAGTTTCCTCGTGTTATTCCAGGCCAAAGGGCAGATACCCACATGTTACTCACCCGTCTGCCACTAAGTATTGCTACTTCGTTCGACTTGCATGTGTTAGGCGTGCCGCCAGCGTACGTTCTGAGCCATGATCAAACTCTCAAGTTTAAAAACGGCGCACACTAGCTT
>CACNTU010000026.1 GCA_902623415.1 uncultured Pelagibacteraceae bacterium | reverse complement strand
GTTTAAAATCGAAGAAACTGAAAAATTTTTTGTAGAGAAGATTAATATATTTGGAAATAATATTACTCGTGAAAGTGTAATAAGAAATCAATTTTATATAGATGAAGGAGATCCATTTAATGATATTTTAACAAATAAAACCATAAACGAAATTAAATCTTTGAATTTTTTTAAAAGTGTAGAGTCAGAAATCCTACAAGGAAAAGATAAAACCTCCAAAGTAATTAATATTACTGTTGAAGAAAAACCAACTGGTGAAATTATGGCTGGTGCTGGTTTTGGTACATCCGGTGAAGTAATTGAGTTTGGTGTTAAGGAGAATAATTATTTGGGTAAAGGTTTATCATTAGAGACCAATTTATCTTTAGCTACAGATAAAGTTGAGGGAATGTTCAATCTTACTAATCCAAATTTTAACAATTCTGACAAATCTGTAAATCTTAGCTTAAGAGCAAATGAACTAGATAAGTTGAGTAGTTTTGGTTATAAATCTAAAAAAGTTGGTGGAGCCATAGGTACAAGTTTCGAATACCTAGAAGATTTTAAACTAGGTTTTCAAGCTTCATCTTTTATTGAGAATATCGAAATAGATAGTACAGCCTCTGCACGTCAAAAAAAACAAAAAGGTGATTATTTTGATATATATACTAAAATTAATTTTGATTATGATAAAAGAAATCAAAAATTCAAAACAAGTGATGGTTTTAGAAGCTACTATTCTTTAGATTTACCATTAGTTAGTGACAATAATACTTTAACAAATTTTTATAACTATAAAGTTTTTTCTGAGTTATATGAAAACAATCTATCATCTATGTCTTTAAGCTTAAGTTCAGCCAATTCAATTACAGGTGATGATATAAAATCATCTGAAAGGCTTTATATACCTCAAAGAAAACTAAGAGGATTTGTTAGTGGAAAAGTTGGTCCAAAAGATGGAGAAGATTATATTGGGGGAAATTATTATGCTGTAATAAATCTTTCTTCGTCATTGCCCCAAATATTACCAAACTCACAAAATCTTGATGTAGGAACATTTATTGATGTTGCAAATTTATGGGGTGTAGATGATGATTCTTTAGAAGACTCAAGTGAAATAAGAAGCTCAATTGGTATTGGTATTGACTGGTTTTCACCTGTTGGCCCGTTCAGTTTTTCACTTGCTCAACCATTGTCAAAAAGTTCATCCGATGCTACAGAAACTTTTAGGTTCAATTTAGGAACAACTTTTTAATAAAATATAATGAAAAAGAAGATTTTATTATTATTTTCATTTTTTATTTTTAATACAAATTTGGTTTATGGTAATGAAAAAACTGTATTCATTGATATAGATTTTATTTTAAATAATTCATATCTTGGAAAATCTATTTATGCGGAATTAGAGAAATTAAATGAAAATAATATAAAAAAATTAGCTTTAAAAGAAGAAAAAATTAAAGAGAAAAAAGAAACAATTAATAAGACTAAAAATATCGATATTCTCAATAAAAGATGAAGCTTGAAAACCTAGTTTAATCAAGAGGTTGAAATTTATAAGGCAGAAAAAAACAATATGCTTAATAAATTTAAAAAAAAAAAACAACAAGATTTAGAAAAATTTTTAATAGATATAAATCCTATTATTCAAGAATATATGAAAAATAATTCTATAGATATTGTATTAGATAAAAAACAAATATTTATTGGGAATTCAAAAAATGATATAACTCAAGATATTCTTGTTTTAGTAAACAAAACATTTAAATAATAATGAATAAACTTAACAAAGATCAAATTCGTGATTTATTACCGCATCGAGAACCAATGCTATTGATCGATGAGCTTTATGATATTAAAAAACTTTCATCAGCAACTGCTTTAGTAAAAGTTAGGAAAGAAAGTTTTTTTGTACAAGGGCATTTTCCTGAAAATCCCGTAATGCCAGGTGTTTTGATTGTTGAGTCCTTTGGTCAAGCTGCAGCTGCGTTAACGGCATCCGGACTTGACAAGTCTACATATGAAAACAAACTTGTTTTTTTAATGGGTGTTGAAAAAGCTAGATTTCGAAATCCTGTGATACCTAACTGTGATTTAATACTTAAAATACAAGCAATAAGATCTCATGGTAAAGTTTGGAAATACCAAGGTGAAGCTTATGTAGATGATAAAAAAATGGCTGATGCTATATGGTCAGCTACTATCGTTGATAGGAAATAAATAGCAACAAATATTGATAACTGTCATGAAATTGCTTTGATAAAAGCAAATATGTCTAACCCTTTTTTTAAAAATTCTGGACCATTTAAAATTTCAGAGTTAGTGAAATTAATTAAAATAGAAGATTATAAATATAATACTGATATTGAAATCATTGACATCAAAGATTTAATTGATTCAGGAAAAAATGAAATAACATTTTACCATTCAAAAAAATATAAAGATGCTGCAATTAGAACTAATGCATCATTTTGTTTAACTTACGAAAATTTAAAAAACGATTTACCAAAAACATGCAACTCAATAATTGTAAATAATGTTTTATTTTCAACGTCATTAATTACAGCTAAATTTTATCCTTCGTCAATTTCAGATGAATTTGATAGCACAGTTAAATCAATTGAAGTTACAAAATATAAAAATAATGTTAAATTTGGTAAAAATGTTTTAATTGGTGATAATGTTGTTTTAAGTGAAAATTGTTCAATTGGTCACAATTCTATAATTGAGAAAAATGTAAAAATAGGCTCTAATTGTTCTATTGGTTCAAACGTTATAATTAGAAATAGTTTAATTCATGAGAATGTAAAAATTTTAGATAATTGTGTTATTGGTAAACATGGATTTGGTTTTTTTCCAGATAAAACCAATAATTTAAGGTATCCTCATATTGGGATAGTAATAATTGAAGATAACTGTGAAATAGGTTGTAATTCAACAATTGATCGTGGATCAATGTCCAATACAGTCATTGGTAAGAATACTTATTTGGATAATCAAATTCATATAGCTCATAATGTTAAAATAGGGAAAAATTCTATTATTGCTGGACAAGTTGGAATTGCTGGTAGTACCAAATTAGGAGAAAACGTTAAAATTGGTGGTCAGGCAGGTATATCTGGTCATTTAAAAATTGGAAATAATGTAGAAATTGGTGGTGGGAGTGGAGTGATAAAAGATATTCCCGATAACTCTAAAGTTATGGGTTATCCAGCAAAAAACTTTAGAGATTTTTTAAAAGAAAATAGATGATACATAAAACTGCAATAATAGATTCAAAAGCAAAAATTTCAAAAAATGCAAAAATAGGAGCTTATTCGGTTATAGGATCTAATGTCGAGATTGGAGAGAATACTGAAATACATTCGCACGTAAATATTACTGGTTACACTAAAATTGGCAAAAATAATAAAATTTATCCATTTGCTTCTATAGGAAATGATCCACAAGATTTAAAATATGAAGGTGAAAAAACAAATTTAGAGATAGGAGACAATAATAAAATTAGAGAATATGTAACAATGAATCCAGGGACTAAAGGTGGTGGTGGTTTAACAAAGATTGGAAATAATTGTTTGTTTATGGTTTCAGCACATGTTGCTCATGATTGTTACGTTGGAAATAATGTAATATTGGCTAACAATGTACCCCTTGGTGGTCATGCACATATTGACGATTATGCTATTATTGGTGGAAACTCAGCAGTTCAACAATTTACTAGAGTTGGTAAAGCTGCAATGATAGGTGGTATGTGTGGTGTGGTAAGAGACGTGATACCTTACGGTATTGCTCATGGAAATAGAAGTATTTTGCAAGGATTAAATTTAATTGGTTTAAGAAGGAAAAATATTCCAAATAAAGATATACTGATATTAAGTGATGCATATAAAGAAATTTTCAAAAGTGAAAATTTGACAGAAAATTTAAGCAATTTATCAAATGAATTTAAGGATAATGAATTAGTTTCAGAGGTTATAGGATTTATAGAAAAAGATAAAAAAAGACCGATTTGTACTCCGTTTTCAAAATAAGATGATAGGTTTGTTTTTAGGTGATACTGATTTTTCAGATTTAGTTCTTAGTAAAATTAAAAAATTGAAAAAAAAATATTTTATAATTGATTTTTCAAAAAATAATAAATTTCAAAAAGATAAAAATTCTTTCAGAATAAGTATTGGAAAATTTGGATCAATTATTAATTTAATTAAACAAAAAAAATGTAAAAAAGTTTTGTTTGCAGGTAAGATTGCTAAACCAAATTTTTCTTCTCTAAGATTAGATTTAAAAGGAATTTATTATATGCCTAGTGTAATCAGAGCAGCTAAAATTGGTGATGCTGCTATTATCAAATCAATAATAAAAATCTTAAAAAATGAAGATATTAAAGTGATTAGCTCAATACTTTTTAATCCAGAGCTTACATTAAAAAAAGGAAATCACAGTAAATTAAAACCCAACAAGCAAGACATTATTTCTATAAAAAAAGGAAAAGCTTATTTTAACAAAACAAAAAGTTTAGACCATGTCCAAGCTCTAGTAGTTAAAGAAGGTAAAATTTTAGCTAAAGAAGGAAGAGAAGGGACAAAAAAAATGCTATCAAAATTAAATAAAAATTCAGATGGAATTTTAATAAAACTCCCCAAAAAAAAACAAGATTTAAGAATAGATTTACCAACAATTGGTCTACAAACTTTTATAGACATAAAAAAATATGGATTACGAGGTGTTGTTTTACAATCTAAAAAAAATATTTTTTTAGATAAAGTTAAATGCATTAAATTTGCTAATAAAAATAAGATTTTTATTAATATTATATGAAAAAAATATTCATACTAACTGGTGAACCTTCTGGAGATAAATTAGCCTCAACAGTTATTTCAAAGCTAAAATCACAAAATCCTGATATAGAATATTTATCTGTTGGAGGAAATCATTTAAATAAATTAGGAATTAGGTCTATTTTTAATTTAAGTGAAATTACTTATCTTGGTTTTACCAGTATTTTACTCAATATATTTAAAATCAGAAATAAAATTAATCAAACAGTTAATGAAATAATTAAATTTAATCCAGATATACTATTTTCTGTTGATAGCCCTGATTTTACTATGCGTGTAGCTGAAAGAGTTAAAAAAATTAACAATAATATCAAAACAATTCACTATGTAGCTCCACAAGTTTGGATATGGAGAAAAAATAGAGTTAAAAAAATTAAAAAGTTTATAGATCATATCCTTTTATTATTTGATTTTGAAAAAAAATATTTTGAAGAGGAAAATATAAAAAACACTTTTGTTGGTCATCCATTAATTGAGAATAATGAAGATAATAAAAAATTTATTGAAAATATAGTTCCAAAAGATAAAAAAATTATATCAATTTTCCCTGGAAGTAGAAAATCTGAAATAGATGCTTTATTAAATATTTTAATTGATTTTATAAAACTTATGAACAAAAGACATAATGAATTTTATTTTTACTTTCATGCAACTAATGAGAATAAAAATTTAATTTTGTCAGAAATTAAAAAATCTAATATTGAGAATATAGATGTAGTTTCAGATGAAAGTATCAAATCTAAAATTTTATCTAACTCAGTTTTTGCTGTATCTAAATCTGGCACAGTTTCACTTCAAATTTCTAGCTCAAATGTGCCGTCTATAATTATTTATAAACTCAGTTTTATAAATTTTATGATATTTAAAATGTTAGTTAATGTTAAATTTGCAAATATAATTAATATTATAAATAATTGTGAAGTCATTCCTGAATTATTACAAAATGAATGCAATGCTGATGAAATCTATAAATCTGTAATTTATCTTTTAAAAAACCCTGACCTCATCAAAAAGCAACTATCTGATTGTTCAAAAACATTAGAAGGAATTAGATCTAAAACTTCTTCTTCTGAAGAATCTTGTATAGTTCTAAGAAATTATCTTAGCTAGCCTCTTTAGCACCTCTTCTTTACCAAGGGCTATAACTATATCATATAAGCCAGGACCAAATTTTGATCCTGTTAAAGCAATCCGTATTGGCTGACCAATTCCTTTAAAATTTGTATCATTTGTTTTAATCAAATTATTTACTACAGGCTCTAAACTCTCCTTATTTATATTTGATATAAGTGATAATTCTTTAATAAATTCTGAAATAATTTTTTTTGCTTTATCATCAATCAATTTAAAATCATCCTTATTGAAGTTAACTTCATCATTGATGATAAATTTTGCATTATTATAGATATCTTCTAAGGTTTTAGCTTTATTTTTTAAAAAAGATAATGAGGATTTAATTTTTGTTTCTTTATCATTTTTAATTTCTTCTTTATAAATTTTACAATATTCAAATAGATTTTGATAAAGATTGTTTTCATTGATTGTTTTTATATAGTGCTCGTTCATTGATAATATTCTGCTCATATCTAGTTTTGATGGTGATTTGCCAATACCTTCTAAATTAAAATATTCAATGCTCTCATCCAGAGTGAATATTTCTTTATCTTGATATGACCATCCAAGTCTTAGTAGATAGTTTCTTAAAGCATCAGGCATTATGCCTATTTTTGAGTAATCATCCAACGTTGAGGCATTATCTCTTTTTGAAAGTTTTTTACCTTCAATGGTATGAATTAATGGAATGTGCGCAAATTCTGGAACATCCCAACCCATTGCTTGATATATTTGTATTTGTTTGAAAGTATTTATCTTGTGATCGTCTCCTCTAATTATATGTGTCATTCCCATTTGATGATCGTCAACTGTTGCAGAAAGGTTGTAAGTCGGCGTTCCATCGTTTCTTAAAATTATAAAATCTTCTATTGTATTATTTTCAATTTCAACATCTCCTTGAACTAAATCTTTAAGTTTAGAATTTCCCTCTATTTTACTTTTAAATCTAATCACGGGTTTAATATCTTTAGGAGCATCTTTTTCATCAGAGTCTCTCCATTTTCTATTATAAATATATGGCATTTTTTTTTGCCTAGCTCTTTTTTTCTGTTCATCTATCTCTTCAGCAGAGCAGTAGCATTTATATGCGTTACCTTTTTTTAATAATTCATTAGCAATTTTAATGTGATCTTCTATTTTTTGTGACTGAATGTATTCTTCACCATCATGCTCAATCCCTATCCACTTTAATGATTTAATAATTTGTATTTTGTGTTCCTCTTTTGATCTTTCTTTGTCAGTATCTTCAATTCTTAGATGAAAAGTTCCTTTTTGATTTTTAGAGAACAACCAATTAAATAAGGCAGTTCTAACCCCTCCAATGTGAAGAGCTCCAGTAGGGGATGGAGCAAAACGAGTTGCTACTTTAGACATCAATGTTGTTTAGACTATTTTTTTAGAAGTTTCTATATAAAGATACTAAAACTCCTTGAACTTTTACTCTATCAGGTCCAAAAATCTTAGTTTCATAGTTTCTATTAGCACTTTCAAGCGCCACAACTTTACCCTTTTTTCGAATTCTTTTTAACATTGCTTCATGCTCATCTATTAATGCAACAACAATTTTACCATTATCAGCAGTATCTGTTCTTTTAATAATAACAGTATCACCTTCATGAATACCTGCATCTATCATAGAGTCACCTTGAACTTTTAATCCAAAGTAATCACCATTTTTTTCTAAATTATTTGGTAGTGGAATTCTAGATACCTCATTTTGTATTGCCTCAACAGGTGTTCCTGCAGCAATTTTTCCAAGAACTGGTACTTCCGCTTCATAAGAGTTTGTTTGTTCTTCATCTAATCCACCTTTAATCACGCTAGGTGAAAAGCTATTATAAATATCATTGGCAGAAGCTGTTTCTGGTAATTTAACTACCTCTAAAGCTCTTGCTTTGTGAGCCAATCTTTTGATAAAACCTCTTTCTTCTAAAGCACTAATTAATCTGTGAATTCCTGATTTAGATTTTAAATTAAGAGATTGTTTCATCTCCTCATAAGAAGGAGATACACCTGAACTCCTCAACTTCTTGTTGATAAATAAAAGTAAGTTTTTTTGTTTTTTTGTTAGCATAGGAACAAATATCGTACAAATAATGTTCTATAAAAGTTCTTTTAAATTAACAATACTAAAAAAACTAGTAAAATAGGGCTTTATTTGACTATAAAATTGAAAATATAGAATTTTTATCTAAATTTTTCAAAAGTGATTCACCAATTAAAAAAGTGTTAATTGATGTTTTGCTATTAAGCTCTAATAGCTCTTCTTTACTCTTGATACCACTTTCAGAGATTAAAGGACCTTTGTGATTTTTTACAACATCATAAATATCATAAGTTGTATTTATATTAGTTTTAAGTGTTTTTAAATTTCTATTGTTTATTCCAATTAATGCATCTTTAAAATTTAAAGCTTTTTTTGCTTCTTCTACTGTATGAACTTCAACAATAACCGACATATTATATTTCAAAGCTTCATCATATAATTCAGAAGCAAGATCATCCGAAACCCCAGCTAAAATAATTAAAATAGCATCAGCGCCATAACTTTTTGCCAAAGGTATTTGAAATTTATCGATAAAAAAATCCTTACACAATACAGGTAAATTTATTTTATCTTTTATTTTGCTTATGTGAATTAAATTTCCTAAAAAATAATCTTCTTCAGTTAAAACTGAAAGACAAGTTGCTTTATTATTCAAATAAATTTGAGCAATATCTACAGGATTATAATCATCAATTATTATACCCGCTGAAGGACTTGCTTTTTTAATTTCAGCAATAATTGAGGTTTTATTATTTTTAATATTATTTTCTATTTTCTCTTTAAAATTAATATAGCTGTTGTTTTTATTTATTAATTCATCCAAAGTTTTAAGATCTAAGGATTTTTTTAATTTATTAACTTTTTCAATTTTCTTTTGAATGATATTTTGAAGTACATTTTCAGACATTTTGAATTTTTTCTAGATTTAAAAAGGTTTTTCCAGAAAGGATAAATTCTCTTGTGTGATTATAAGCTTCAGAAAAGTCAGAAAATTTTTCTCCAACAATTAAACCTGCTGCAGCATTTAAACAAACTGCTTTTGAAAAATCATTATCTTCACCTTTAAATATTTCAATCATCTTATCAGCATTAAATTTAGCATCATCACCTAATAAATTTTTAAAATTATCCGCATTAACTCCTAAAGCATTTGGATCTATTTTTATTTCAGATATTTGACCATCTTTTAATTGAGTAACATTAGTTATTGCATAAGGAGATATTTCATCCAATCCATCCTCGCTATTTACTATCCAAGCAAATTTTAAATTTAAATTTTTAAGTCCTTCAGCAAATATTTTTAATAATTTTTTATCAAACACACCCACAACTTGTCTCTCTACAAGAGCTGGATTACTTAATGGACCAATCATATTAAAAATAGTTCTTTTTCCAATTTTTTTTCTTACAGGTCCTACAAATTTCATTGCACTATGATAATTTGGTGCAAACATAAAACCAAAATTATTAGTATTAATTTCTTTTTCAATATCTTCAGGCTCTAAATCAATTTTAATTTTAAGAGCTTCTAAAACATCACCAGACCCACATTTTGAAGAAACAGCTTTATTGCCATGTTTAGCAACTTTTGTGCCCATGCTTGCTAAAAGTAGTGCAGAAGCAGTTGAAATGTTAAGGGTATTCATGCCATCACCGCCAGTACCACAAGTATCAATACAATCACTTACATTTACTCTTTTTGACTTTTCTCTAAGAACAAAAACTCCACCAGCTATTTCATCTGAAACTTCACCTTTTTCAGATAGCAAAGTTAAAAAGCCAAAAATTTCATCATCACTGGCTTTTCCTGACATTAATATTTCAAAAGCAGTTTTACTTTCTTCAAAAGTTAAATCTTGTTTATTTTTAAGTTTTTCTAAAATTTGATCCATAAAATTAATTGTTAATAAAGTTTTTAAGAATTTTCATTCCAAAATTTGTTTTAATACTTTCAGGATGG
This sequence comes from uncultured Pelagibacteraceae bacterium, assembly GCA_902623415.1. Lineage (GTDB taxonomy): Bacteria > Pseudomonadota > Alphaproteobacteria > Pelagibacterales > Pelagibacteraceae > Pelagibacter. The sequence goes on along the minus strand of CACNTU010000026.1, from coordinate 1,792 downwards.
AATTGTACACCATGAATATTAAATTTTTTATGTTGAACACCCATTATAATCCCATCTTCTGTCTCTGCTGTAATCTTTAGCTCTTTTGATAACGTTTTTTTATCAATTATCAAACTATGGTATCTGGTAGCTTCAAATGTATTTGGGAGGTTTTTTAAAATACCAATTTTTTTTGATTTGATTTTACTTGTTTTGCCGTGCATTAACTTTCTAGCTTGAACAATTTTTGATCCAAAAACTTGTCCAATTATCTGATGACCTAAACATACTCCTAAAAAAGGTAATTCTTTGTATAATGATTTCAATATTTTAATACAATTGCCTGATTGATTTGGGTTGCCTGGTCCTGGTGAAATAACAATTTTATCATATTTCTTTTTAATGATTTCTTTAGAATTAATTTTATCATTTCTAACTACATCAACTTTAACATTTAATGAGGAGATATAGTGATACAAATTAAAAGTAAAACTATCGTAATTATCTATTAACAATACTCTCATTATCTTAAAGCATTAATTAAAGCTTTCGCTTTATTAACTGTTTCCTCATATTCATTTTTAGGTTTACTATCTGCAACTATACCTGCACCTGCTTGAACATAAAATTTTTTATTTTTAGCAACTGCAGTTCTTAAGGCTATGCATGTATCAAATTCCCCATTTGCAGAAAAATATCCAATTCCTCCAGCATAAACTTTTCTTTTTGTTGTTTCTAATTCATCTATAATTTCCATAGCTCTAATTTTTGGAGCTCCAGAAACAGTACCTGCTGGAAAACCAGCTAAAAGTGATTTAAATTTTGAAAATTTTTTATTATATTCCCCAACTACATTTGAAACTATATGCATAACATGAGAATATCTTTCAATAATGAAGCTTTCTGTGACTTTTACCGAATTTATCTTTGAGACTTTACCAGCATCATTTCTACCTAAATCAAGCAACATCAAATGCTCTGAAAGTTCTTTTTTATCTTTAAGTAGGTCTCTTTCATAAAATAGATCTTCTTTTTTAGTTTTACCCCTTGGTCTAGTTCCTGCAATTGGTCTTACAGTAATTTTATTATCCCTAAGTCTCACAAGTATTTCAGGACTAGCACCAATTATTTGAAAATCCTCAAAATTGAAGAAAAACATAAAAGGAGAGGGGTTTCTTACTCTTAGTTTTTTATAAATGTCTAATGGTTTTTTTGTTAATTTTGCTTCAAATCTTTGGCTTAAAACAACCTGAAAAATATCTCCTAATTTAATATATTTTTTTGCCTTATTAACCATTGATAAAAATTTATTTTTTGAAGTGTTAGATTTCACTTTTATATTTTTTGATTTTTGAATTATTTTTTTATCAATATTCTTAATTGATGACTGAATGAGTAATTTAAACAAATCAGATTTAACTTCTTCATATTTATTTTTATAGTTTTTAATTTTTTCATCTTTAAAAATATTAGATATGTAAAATATTTCTTTTTTTAAATTGTCATGAATGACTAAAGTTCTTGGACGTAGAAGTCTAACATCGGGTAAATTGAGATCATTTTTACAGTTATTTGGAATTTTTTCTATGTATCTGATTGAATCATAAGAAAAATACCCAGAAATTAATGAGCAAATATTAGGTAAATTTTTGGGAGTTTGAAACTTGAAATCTTCAATTATTTTTTCAATTAATTTATCTGGTTTATCATTTAATTTTCTTTTTTTATTTCTTTGAATTAGATAAGAATTATTATTATTAAATTCCCAAATTTTATCAGGATTTTTACCAAATATTGTATATCTGCCTTTGAT
>CACNTU010000025.1 GCA_902623415.1 uncultured Pelagibacteraceae bacterium | reverse complement strand
TTGCAATACATTCTTGCACTCTTTCTTTTGAAATTTCTAATCCTCTTATACTTATGTTTTTATTATCCTTTAAAAATTTCATCAAAGTTCCATCAGCACAACCTACATCTAAGACTTTCTTATCTTTTTCAATTAAATCTGCTATTACCTGAAATTCATTTTTCATAATTAATTTTCTTCGTAAGATTTATCTAAATAGTTTTTAAGTGCACTTAAGAAATCAGGAACGTCTAGTAAAAAGGAGTCGTGACCTTTATCCGACTCAATTTCTACAAATCCAACATCAGCTCCTATTGAGTTTAAAGCAATCACAATATCTTTGTTTTCTTGGGTTGGATAAAGCCAATCTGAAGTAAATGAAATTATAAAAAATTTCGCGTTTGTATTTTTAAATGCTTCTGAAAGATTACCATTGAATTGTTTTGCTAAATCAAAATAATCCATAGCTCTAGTAATATAAAGATAACTATTTGCATCAAATCTATCTACGAAAACTGAGCCCTGATATCTTAAATAACTTTCTATTTGAAAATCAGCGTCAAATCCAAATTTAAGATCTTCTCTCTCTTGCAATTTTCTTCCAAATTTTTCCTGCAAACCTTTTTTAGATAAGTAAGTAATATGAGCTGCCATTCTAGCTACTGCCAATCCTTTTCCAGGATTAGTATCGTTTGATGTATAATTTCCATCTTTCCAGTTACTATCAGCTGTAATGGCTTGTCTACCTAGCTCGTTAAAAGCAATATTTTGAGCTGAATGACTAGATGTGGTTGCTATCGGTATCACTGTTTTAGATTTATCAGGAAAGTTGCTAATAAACTGAAGGACTTGCATACCTCCCATTGAACCACCAGTTATAGAAAACAGTTTATCAATACCAAAATGATCAAGTAAATTATATTGAGCATTCACCATATCATTAATTGTAATAACGGGAAAATTTGTTCCAAAAATTTTTTGATCAGGATCTTTATGACTTGGTCCGTACGACCCCATACATCCACCAATTACGTTAGAGCAAATAACAAAATATTTATTTGTATCGATAGCTTTATCAGGACCTACTGCATAACTCCACCAACCCTCTTTGTTAGTTACAGGGTTTATTCCTGTTACAAATTGATCTCCTGTTAGAGCATGAAAAACTAATATTGCATTATCTTTTTTTGAATTAAGTGAACCGTAAGTTTCATAGGCTATCGGAAAATCTTTTATGGTCTTTCCACAGTCTAATTTTAGTGGTTTATTTACAATTAAAGTTTTTATGTTTTTCTCAGTATTCATAGTTTTTGACTGTTTCGAATTGTGAGAAAAAAAACTATTTTAGCGGTTTTTTTTAAGCGCTCGCAATTCAGTTAAATCAGCGCATAATTTTTTTACTAGAACTTATTTATTATGTCAATTTTTTAAAAAATCCTCTTATTCTCTATAAAATTTTGTAATTTTATCTATAAAGAGCACATAAATTAAAAAAAAATGACAACTCCAAATTTCAAAAAATTTGATATTGAGGCTTATAAGCCTGGTAAATCAAAAGTAAAGAAACTTAAGAGCGTAATTAAGCTTTCTGCAAATGAGTCTGCTTTAGGTATGAGCCCTAAAGCAAAGAAAATAATATCAAATAAAAATCTGAATTTAGATAAATATCCAGATGGAAAATCTCAAAATTTAAGAAAAGCAATATCTAAAGCTTATAAATGTAATTCTGAGAAAATTATTTGTGGAGCTGGTTCAGATGAAGTTATTCAAATGCTCTGTCAGTTGTTTTTAAACCCAAAAGATGAGGTTGTGGTACCAGAGTACAGTTTTTTAATGTACAGAATTTACTCAAAAATTGTAGGCGCACAAGTTGTATTTGCAAAAGAAATTAATTTTAAAGTTTCGGTAAATGAAATTTTAAAAAAAATAACAAAAAAAACTAAAATTGTGTTTATAGCTAACCCAAACAATCCTACAGGAACTTACTTAACGAAAAAAGAAGTTGTAGAATTAAGAAAAAGATTAAATAAAAAAATTTTACTAGTTATAGATGATGCCTATGCAGAATATATGAAAAACAAAGATTATTCATCTGGGCTAGATTTGTTTAAAAATAAAGACAATGTTTTCATGCTTAGAACGTTTTCAAAAATGTTTGGATTAGCTTCTCTGAGAGTAGGTTGGGGATATGGATCAAAAAAAATAGTTGATGCGCTAAATGTTATAAAACCACCATTTAATGTAAATGGTATTGCTCAATTAGCAGCCACAGAGTCACTGAAGGATAAAGCTTTCATAAATAAATCGATTAGACATAATTTATTATATTCTGAAAAAATTAAGAAATTTCTTGAGACATATAATATTTTTTCAAATTCAGTTTCAGCAAATTTTTTATTACTTAATTTTGAAAAATGCAGATATTCAGCAAAATTTCTCTATGAAAAACTTAAAAATAAGGGAATTATTTTAAGATCAACAGAAGATGGTTATCATATAAAGAATAAATTAAGGCTAACTATTGGATCTAAAAATGAAAACTTAAAATTTATGAGTGTTGTTAAGCAAGTATTAAAAAAATGAAAAATATTTTAATTATTGGCTGTGGATTATTAGGTTCATCTTTATTAAGGCGTATTAGCAAAAAAAAAATAGCAAAAAAAATATTTATTTATGAAAAATCAAAATCAAATATTGCTAAGATAAAAAGATTAAAATTACCTGGAACAATTGTTAAATCATTAAAAGAAGGTACAAGTAATTCTGATTTAATTATCTTTTGTACACCAATGAGTGAATACAAAAATATTATTTTAAAAATTAATAAATTTATACCATCAAAAACATTGATTACAGATATTGGTTCTTCAAAAATTGAAACTTCTAAAATTATAAATAAATTTTTAAAGAAAGGCATTCATTGGATTCAAAGTCACCCGATTGCTGGATCAGAGGTCAGTGGACCAGAGCATGGTAAAGAAAATATGTTTACTGATAGATGGTGCATAATAATTAAAGAAAAAAATATTAAAAAAAATAATATAAATATTCTAACTATGTTTTGGAAAAAAATTGGAGCAAAAGTAGTTGTTATGAGCGCTGAAAAACACGACAAAATCTTTTCTATTACTAGTCATTTACCACACTTAATTGCATATAATCTGGTGAAATCTGCACAAGATTTTGAGAAAAAACAAAATTATGAGCTAATAAAATATAGCGCTGGTGGATTACGAGATTTTTCTAGGATTGCAGCATCAAATGAAATCATGTGGAGAGATATCTTTTTTAACAATAAAAATAATATTTCAAAAGCAATTGATTTATTTATTAAAAATTTAAATCAATTTAAAAAAGATATTAATTCAAAAAATAATAAGTCTATCGTAAAGAAACTTATTCAGACTAAAAAAGTAAGGTCAAAAATCATCAAATTGAAACAAGATATAGATAAGCCTGACTTTGGAAGAAATTAATATTTTACTCTAGATACTTTTTTTACCTTTAGCTTGGTAGTTTTTTCAATTCTATTAATGGTTTCTGTAATTGGCATAATAATTACTTTTCTTTCTGGACCATAAGCATGAATTAGTTGTTTAGAATTTAAACACATAGCAACATGACCTTTCCAAAAAATAATATCTCCTTTTTTAAAAAGTCTTTCCTTTAAATTCTTTTTTGTATATTTGATCTGATCTTTTGTATCTCTTGGATAAAACGAATTATTATAAAAATAAAATATTTGCAATAAGGCCGAACAATCAATACCTTTAAATGTTTTTCCACCCCAAACATATTTTACATCGAGAAATTTTTTAAATATTTTTGTAAAATTATTTTCTTTATGATTTATTTTTTCAATATCTGATTTTTTAATCCATTTATTTTTTTCAATTTTTACATAATTCTTATTTTGTTCAAATACAGATAATTTGGATGCAAGTGGAAGCCAACTGCTAGTTCCTATTCCAGGTTTTTTATAAATCTTTGCTTTTAGTGAACTGACTTTATAATTGGGGCTAAATTTTTCTATATATTTTGAATTTTTTATAAACCCCTTATAATTATCAAATAAAGTTTTAATTTTTATCCAATTTTTATTTTTTGCTAATATTTTGAATTTTTCACCATGTATAATTTGTGAAGTTACCTCAGATCTTTTCGAAGGATTTTTGTAAATATTCGAAAAATTACCTATGAAATAAAAATTATTTTGCACCGATTTTAATTTTGTTTTTAATTAACCATAAACAAATTAATGATGGTATCACCATTATAGTCGTTAAAACAAAAAATGTTCCCCAATCTCCATTTAACCAGTCAACTAGAGCTCCTGAGGATGAAGCTAAAGTAGTACGACCAGCAGTACCAATTGAAGCAAGCAATGCATATTGTGTGGCTGTATAAGTTCTATCAACTAGTAATGATATAAATGCAACAAATGCTACAGTTGCAAAAGCTGCCGTGATATCATCAGCTATAACCGCAATTGCAAATAAAATTTCTGATTTTCCAGTCCATGCTAAAACTGCAAATAAAAGATTGGTTATAGCCATTAACCCACCAGCAAAGAACATAGTTTTAATTGTTCCAGCTCTCATGGCCATTACTCCACCCAACAAAGTAAATACAACTGTTGTTATCCAGCCAAGTCCTTTTGAATAAATTGCAATTTGACCTTTAGAGAAACCAATTTCTTTATAAAAAACAATAGACATTCTTCCCATAAATGCCTCACCTATCTTAAACAAGAAAACAAATCCTAAAATTCCAGCTGCAATGGCAAAACCATTTTTTCTAAAAAAACTAATAATAGGTCCGCCTATAGTTCCTGTAATATAAGCGATAAAGTTTGTTATAATATTGTTAGATCCAAGTTTTCCTTCAATTAATTTGTCTGTTTCTCTTTGTTTTGCTTGTCTGTTTGTCTCTATAGGTTCATGAACAAACATTAATCCAATATTCATTAAAATTATTAAAATACCTAAAATTAAAAAAGTAGCTTGCCAGTAGTCAGCTACCCCTAGGTTTTCAAAAAATTCTGCCGTAAATAAAGCAACAACCCCACCTAATTTATAACCTGTCCACCAACCAACAACAGCCATAGCTGCGCCTGCAGCCATTGATTTTCCTTCATTTTCATTTATCTGTTCAATTCTTAATGCATCCACGGTTATATCTTGGGTTGCTGACGCGATAGCAATAATTAAACCTACAGTAATTAATAAAGCCAAATTTTCTGTTGGATTAATCACACTCCAAACAACAAGACTTAACAAAATAATTAATTGCATCAAAACTATCCATCCTCTTCTATGACCTAATTTTTTTGTTAGTATTGGAATTTGAATTCTATCTATAATGGGAGCCCACAAATAATTGAAAGCGTATACTCCAAAAATTAAGCCTGCCCATCCAATTGTTGATCTACTAAGACCTTCTTCTTTAAGCCAAAGACTTAAGCTGCTTGCAATTAATACCCATGGAAATCCACTTATTGCACCTAATAAAAGAATTCTTACCATTCGAATATCTTTATAAACCGTAAGAGAATCAAGCCATGTTTGTTTTTTTGTTTCAGACATAATTAATTTTTCCAAAAAGATGGTAAGAATAATACTAATATTGCAAACAACTCAAGTCTACCTAAAATCATACCCACGGTTAAGATCCATTTAGAAATATCAGGTAAAGTTGAAAAATCTCCATTAGGCCCGATAATAGGACCTAAACCTGGACCAACATTTGATATTGATGTTGCCGCTCCAGAGATAGCGGTTATAAAATCAAGACCAGTTAAAGATAATAATGCAGCTAAAATAAAAAAAATAACAAAGTAAAAATAAATAAATGAAATTATTGATGCAATAAATTTATCATCAACAGATCCTTGATCGTATTTAATTACAAATATTCCCTTGGGATATATAATTTTCTTTAATTGATTTAAAATGAATAAATATAAAATTTGAATTCTAAAAATTTTGACTCCACAAGTGGTTGATCCAGCACAGCCCCCAATAAACATTAATGCAAGAAATATTGTTATAGGAAAACTTCCCCAACCGTCGAATTCAGCATTCACATAACCAGTTCCAGTCAATATTGAAATTGTATTAAAAAAAATAGATCTTAAACTAAAGTTTCCGTTATTATTAAATAATAAATAAATTGATAATATAATAATGCTTATAATTATTATTTTAATAAATGTTCTGATTTGAATATCGTTTAAAAATATTTTTTTATTACCACTAATAAATTTAATATATGCAATAAATGGAATACTTCCTAAAATTATAAAAATCATCGACGATATTTCTATAGGAACACTGTTAAAATATCCGATTGATTGATTATAATTAGAAAATCCACCTGTAGCTATAGTAGTCATAGAATGAGTTAAACTATCAAATTTTCCCATTCCAAATATCCAATAAGATAATGCGCAAAGAGCGGTTAGACCTGAATAAATATAAATAAGTCTTAAAGCTATTTCTTTCGATTTAGGAAGAATTTTTTCAGATGAGTCACTGCTAGAAATTTTAAATAATTGCATACCACCAACATTCATTATAGGCATTAGGGTAATTGCCATTACAATTATACCAATACCACCCAACCACTGAAGTATTGCTCTCCATAATAGAATGCCTTTTGGTGTATTCTCTAAGTTTGAAATAATTGTAGATCCTGTTGTTGTAATACCAGACATGCTCTCAAAAAAAGCATCAGTAATTGAAAGTTCAATAGTCGAAAATATAAATGGTAAAGATCCAAAAATAGCAATACTTAACCATGATAAGGCAGTTAATAAAAATGCTTGTTGCAAATTTAATTTTTTGTCGTGATCTAGATTTGAAAGAAAAAATAATGATCCAAAAATTATTGTAACAATAGATGCACCAAAAAATGATGAATCTATTTCTGAATAAATAAATTGTGCAATTATAGGGATGAACATTGAGATCCCTAAAATTATTTGCAAAATTCCTAGTGTAAAAAAAACAGTTTTATAATTAGACATTTTGAAAGAACATTATTTTATGGTAAATAAATTTCAACTCTATAAGAATTAATAAAATCGCCAATTTAAGATTTTTATAAAAGATATATTCGTGATTAAAAAAGAAATTTTAGACAAAACAAGTGCTTGGCCTTTCGTTGAAGCCAAAAAAATGCTTCGTGAGAGAAAATCATTTATTGATAAAAAAGGGAAAATTACCCTTCAAACAGGATATGGCCCAAGTGGTCTTCCGCATATTGGAACATTTGGCGAAGTTGCAAGGACTTCAATGATGGTTAATGCCTTAAAGCAACTTACAGATCTACCAACAGAAATAATTACCTTTTCTGATGATATGGATGGTTTGAGAAAAGTTCCTGATAATGTTCCTAATCAGAAATTACTAAACGAAAACTTACATAAACCATTAACACAAGTTCCAGATCCATTTGAAAAATTTGCAAGTTTTGGAGAACATAATAATGAGATGTTAAAAGATTTTTTAAATAGTTTTAATTTTAAATATAGTTTTAAAAGTTCAACATCTTTATACAAAGGTGGTTTTTTCAACCCAACTTTAAATATTATTTTAGAAAATTATGATGGTATAATGAATATTATACTTCCAACTTTAGGCAAAGAACGTCAACAAACTTACTGCCCTTTTTTACCTATTTGTCCAGATACAGGTCACGTCCTTGAAATTCCAGTTATAGAAATTGATAAAAAAAATTCTAAAATAATTTTTGATAATAAAGGTAAAAAATTAGAATCTAGTATTTTGGATGGAAATTGCAAATTACAATGGAAAGTTGATTGGGCAATGAGATGGTATGCTCTAGATATAGATTTTGAAATGTACGGAAAAGACCTTATTGAGAGTGCAATTTTATCAACTAAAATAATAAATTTGATTGGTAAAAAACATCCATCTGGATTTGCTTATGAATTATTTCTTGATGAAAAGGGTGAAAAAATTTCAAAATCAAAAGGAAACGGTATTACTATTGACCAGTGGTTAAAATATGCCTCACCTGAAAGCTTATCTTTATACATGTATCAAAATCCAAAAAGAGCAAAAAAACTTTATAAAGAAATAGTGCCTAAAGCAGTAGATGAGTACCTCGATAATATTGAAAAATCAAAAAAACAAACAGAACAACAATTAGTAATGAATCCTGTTTGGCATGTTCATAATGGCAATATTCCAAAAGAAGAGATGATTATGACCTTTTCTATGTTGTTGAATTTAGTTGAAACAAGTAATGCTGATAATAAAGATTTATTGTGGAAGTTTGTTAAAAAATATAAATCTAACATCCAAGAAAAAAACTGTCCTATTTTTGATGGATTAGTTGGTTATGCGATTAAGTATTTTAATGATGTTATTAAAGCTCAAAAAAAATATAAAAATCCATCTAAAAATGAAAAATTGGCTCTACAAGCTTTAGTTAAAACTTTAGAAAAATGCAATGATCAGATGTCTCCTGAAGATATACAAACATTAATTTATTCAACAGGTAAAGAGAATGGGTATGCAGAAAATTTAAGAGATTGGTTTAAGTTAATTTATGAGGTGGTGTTTGGAGATGAAAATGGACCTAGAATGGGTTTTTTTATAAGTTTTTTCGGTGTTAAAGAAACAAAAGAATTGATAATTAGTAAATTGAAATAATGTATTCAAATTTAAGATCTTTAATATTTAAAATAGATCCTGAAAGAGCACATTTTTTAGCAATTCAATCACTCAAACTCAATCTAGTTTCAAATATATTTGATGAAAACAAAAATGATCCTATTTTAAAAACAAAACTATTTAATCGAAATCTTGATAATCCCATAGGTATTGCAGCAGGTTTTGATAAGAATGCTGAGGTATACAACCCTTTATTTAAGTTGGGTTTTGGATTTGTTGAAGTAGGTACAGTTACTCCATTAAAACAATATGGAAATGAAAAACCAAGAGTATTTAGATTGGTAGAGGACCAAGCATTAATTAATAGGTTAGGTTTTAATAACCATGGATCAGATGCAATATTAAACAGAATAAAATCTAATAAAAAACTAGGTGTACTAGGTGTAAATGTAGGTCCAAATAAAAATTCCAATGATAGATTGAATGATTATTTAATTGGATTAGAAAAATTTTCTGAAGTTGCAGATTATATTACAATCAATATTTCTTCACCAAATACTGAAAATTTAAGAAACTTTCATGATGAGGACAAATTAAAAGAGTTATTAAAATCTATTTCAGAGAAAAAAAAACAACTTAAAACTGAAATTCCTGTGGCTGTAAAAATTTCACCAGACATTAACGAAAATCAAATTGACTTAATTTCAGAAATACTTTTAGAAAATGAGATAGGTGCAATAATAATTTCAAATACATCTGAAGCTTCTAGAGAAACACTTCAAAATATACAGAGACATCAAAAAGGTGGTTTATCTGGAAAACCTATTGAAAAAAAATCCAATTTTTTAATAAGTAAATTCTACAATTTAATTAAAGGTAAAATTAAAATAATTGGAGTAGGTGGTGTAGATTCTGGCAAAGCAGCTTATGATAAGTTTTTATTGGGAGCAGATTATGTTCAACTTTATACCGGCATGGTATTTCAAGGACCCAATATTGCTGGGATGATTAAAAAAGACCTAAAAGAATTACTGACAAGAGATGGTGTCAAAAATTTCACAGAAATTGTGGGAAATAAAACTGTTTCTTAAATGTATTAAACTTGACGCCTTCAATATCTCGCCTTATATAGGCACTGTTATTATGTCAAAAAAATGTGAACTTACCGGTAAAATTCCTATGAAAGGTCATAATGTTAGTCATGCTAACAACAAGACTAAAAGAAGATTTTTACCTAATCTTAAAAAAGTAAAATTTACAAGTGAGCTTACTGGAAGAAGTTTAAAACTTACTGTAAGCAATTCAGGTGTAAGATCAGTTGACAAAAAAGGTAGTTTTGATGAATTTTTAAAAACTGTAAAAAATAAAAATTTATCTCCTAGATTAAAAAAGTTAAAAAAAGTAGTTTTAATTAAATCCCCTTTCAAAAAAAAACCTGTAGCTAAATCAGCTTAATGAACAAATTATTTATCACCCTATCAATAATGATGGGGATTGTTGTACTATCTTCTAATTATTTAGTTCAATTCCCTATAAACTATTTTGGGTTAAATGAAATTTTAACTTATGGAGCTTTTAGTTACCCAATAGCTTTTTTAATAACAGATTTAGCAAATAGGTCGTATGGAAAATTATTAGCAAGACAAATTGTATATTTAGGCTTTTTAATAGGAATTATATTTACATTATTATTCTCAACTGATTTTGCAGATTTAATCTCTGTTAGGATTGCAATAGGGTCAGGGGTAGCTTTTATTACCGCTCAGTTGTTAGATATTCAAATTTTTGATCGATTAAGAAAAAAAGATTGGTTTGTAGCTCCACTAATTTCATCGTTGATAGGATCAACAGTTGATACATTTTTATTCTTCTCAATATCATTTTATGCAACAGGAGTACCTTGGGTTACTTTATCTCTTGGAGATTTGGCAGTAAAAATTTTAGTTGCTATTATAATGTTGATACCGTTCAGGATGTTATTGAAAATTATTAAACCAATTAAAGTTTAATATAAAAATTTATAAGACAAAATTTTATAAGCTAACTTTGCAACAAGAAAATTATAAGAATCAAATCCTTTAATTGGAGACAGTTCATTAATATCTGCACCAACAATTTTTGAGTTTTTAGCTGCAATTCTTATTATATCCAATGTTTCGTCCCACAATAGTCCACCTGGTTCAGGTGTGCCTGTTGCAGGCATAATACTTGAATCTAGTCCATCTACATCGAATGTAAGATAAACAGTTTTGTTTTTAATTAGTTTTTTAAATTTAGATAAATTCCATTTTTTTTTATCTTTTGCCCAAAAAATATTTATTCTTGAAGAATTTTTTTTTAAATATGGGATTTCACTTTCTGAGATGTTTCTTATTCCGAATGAAATTAAAGAAACATTTTTATAATCGAGACATCTTCTAATTGCCGAGGCATGTGAAAATTTTTCTCCATTATAGCTCTGGCGTAAATCTGCATGAGCATCAAAATGCAAAAGACAGATATTTTTATATTTTTTAGTAAAAGGAACAATACATCCAGGGGTTATTGAATGCTCTCCACCCAAAGTCATTGGAAAAAGTCTTTTATCTAATATTTCTTTATTAATCTTTGAGATTTTATTAAGTGCTTTTTTAATATTTTTATCAATTTTAAACGGTTTTAAAGTTTTAATACCTATTTTTTTATAAGGTTCACAATTAAGCTCTTCATCATACAGCTCAACTTGATGAGATGCTTTTATGATTTCTTTAGGTCCATTTCTTGTCCCCCTTCCATAACTGACTGTTTTTTCTAATCCAAATGGAACAATCACAGCTTTTTCTTTAAAGCTAAATTTATTATCAATTCCTAAAAACCCGTTTTTATTTGAGAGATATTTCAATTTTATTCAAAAATTTTAGTAAAGTTTTTTCTTGTTCTATTTTTCCACTCACCCTTATGATAAGCATCACTTGCTATCAATGGTAAAACACTAGTTGCTTCTGCAAACACCATCTGTTCTTTTGTAATATCTACTTTCCCCCATGAACTTGCTTCTTTTAACGTTGAGCTACTACAAGCACCGTCTCTACTATCAGCAACAGTAATTTGAACAGCATATTTATGCATGTCTACATCTTTTCCTAATAGTTCAGCACAAATTACAGTGTCTTGAATAAAATTTTTAGGC
>CACNTU010000024.1 GCA_902623415.1 uncultured Pelagibacteraceae bacterium | reverse complement strand
TTAGGAGATGTAACAAATCAAATTGCAGGACATACTATTTGTGCTTTTGGTGAAGGTTCGTCTTGGCCAGTCCAGGGATTACTTAGACACTTTAAAAAAGAAATTGAGAAAAGAAACAATTTGGATCCTATTGTACAAAAGAAAAACAATATTCCATATTTAGTAGATCAACATTTATTGGATAAAAAAAATGCTTAAATTAAAAGTAAATGAAATTGAAATTGAGGTAGAAGATGGTTTAACTGTTCTTCAAGCTTGTGAAAAGGCTGGAGTTGAAATACCAAGATTTTGTTACCATGAAAAATTATCAATAGCTGGTAACTGCAGAATGTGTTTAGTTGAAATGGAAAAATCTCCTAAACCAATTGCTTCATGTGCTATGCCAGCTGCTGAGGGCATGAATATAAAAACAAATACTGCTTTAGTAGAAAAAGCTCGTAAGGGAGTGATGGAATTTTTATTAGCTAACCATCCCTTAGATTGTCCAGTATGTGATCAAGGTGGTGAATGCGATCTTCAAGATCAATCAATGTACTATGGAGTAGATAAATCAAGATTTAAAGAAAATAAAAGAGCTGTTCCTGAAAAAAATATGGGACCATTGATTAAAACTCAAATGACAAGATGTATTCATTGTACGAGATGTGTGAGATTTGCAACAGAAGTTGCTGGAGTTCCAGAGCTTGGTGCTATTGGAAGAGGTGAAGATATGCAAATTACAACTTATCTCGAGCAATCAATGCAATCTGAATTGTCTGCTAACGTTGTAGATTTATGTCCGGTAGGAGCCCTAACATCAAAGCCTTATGTATTTGAAGCTAGACCTTGGGAACTAAAGAAAACAGAAACAATTGATGTAATGGACGCAATTGGATCAAATGTAAGAGTAGATACATATGATTGGGAAGTCAAAAGAGTGCTTCCAATTATAAATGAAGATATTAATGAAGAATGGATCTCAGACAAAACAAGATATGCTTGTGATGGTCTTCTTCATCAAAGATTAGATACTCCATTTATCAAATACAACGGCAAGTTTGAAAAAGCAACATGGGATGAAGTGTACAAAATAATTAAATCTAAATTTGAAAACACACCAAAAGAAAAAATATGTGGTTTTGTTGGCGATTTAACTAATATGGAGACTAGTTATATTTTTAAAGAATTTTTTGATCGAACAATTGATACTAAAAATTACGAGTCAAGATCTGATAACAGATTTGTAAATACTTCAAAAAGAGAAAACTATTTATTTAATTCTTCTATAAATGGTATTGAGGAAGCAGATTTAATCTTTATAGCAGGCGCAAACCCAAGATATGAAGCAACTATTTTAAATGCTAGAATTAGAAAAGCTTACTTGAATAACAATACAAAAATAATTTCACTTAATGAAGTTGGTGATTTAACTTATCCTTATCAAAGTTTAGATGGCCAAACACAAACTTTAAATAATATTCTTGAAGGAAAGCATAACATATCTAAAGAAATTATAAATTCGAAAAAACCAATAATCATTATTGGTGAGTCTCTGCTTAGACTGAAGTCTTCAGAATTTTTATTTAATAAAACGAAAGAATTTTTATCGAAAAATAATAAAATTTCAGATGAATGGAACTCTTTAAATATTTTATCAACTGATGCATCAACAGTAGGAAATATTGATCTTGGGATAATTAATAATGAAAATAATTTATTAAGTGATTTAAAAGAACATAAATTTGATATTGTTTATCTTGTAGGTCAAGATAATTTAGAATTTGATAAAAAAGATGAATTTATAATTTACCAAGGTAGCCATGGAGATAAAGGTGCTGAGTCTGCTGATATTATTTTACCAGGCGCTGCTTATACTGAACAAGATGGATACTTTACAAATTTAGAAGGAAAAATTCAAAAAGCTTATAAAGCATCGTATCCACCAGGTGAAGCAAAAGAAGATTGGCAAATAATTAATGAAATGGCTGAATTTATGAATAATAGAAAATTATTTAATGACAAAGATGAGTTGGAAAGCAGTATGTTTAACTATTTAAATTTACAAAAAGAAAAACAAGTAAATGAGATTAATAATTCTACTAATGAATTTAAAAATGAAAATTTAACAATCAATGTAAAAGACTATTATTTTTCAAATGTAATTGCCAGATCATCAAAAACGATGGTTGAATGTAATAACTCTAAATTAAATTTAAAATCAACAGGCACTGAAGGTTAATATGGAATACTTGAGCATAGTTTTTCAAGAAGTTTATAAGATTTTATTCTTACTAGTTCCTGTTCTTGTTTCTGTAGCAATGATAGTTTGGCTTGATAGAAGGGTTTGGGCTTTTGTTCAAAAAAGACAAGGACCTAACGTTGTGGGTCCGTTTGGCTTATTACAATCTTTAGCTGATGCTTTAAAATATATATTCAAAGAAATCATTATTCCATCCAGCTCAAATAAAGTGATTTTTATATTGGCTCCTATAGTGACTATGACCTTAGCTTTAATCGCTTGGGCTGTAATTCCATTTAGCGCAACTCAGGTTTTGGCAGATATCAATGTTGGAATTCTTTACTTATTTGCTGTTTCTTCACTAGGTGTTTACGGAATAATAATGGGTGGATGGGCATCAAACTCCAAATATCCCTTTTTAGGAGCAATTCGTTCAGCTGCTCAAATGGTATCTTATGAGGTTTCAATTGGGGTAATAATTATCAATGTTTTACTTTGTGTTGGTTCCCTGAATTTAAACGACATCGTTATTGCTCAACAAAATATGTGGTTTGTAATTCCATTATTTCCAATGTTTGTAATATTTTTTATTTCTGCTTTAGCTGAAACTAACAGGCCTCCGTTTGATTTACCTGAGGCAGAAGCAGAGTTGGTTGCCGGTTATCAAACAGAATATTCAGGAATGATGTATGCAATGTTTTGGTTGGGTGAGTATGCAAATATTTTATTGATGTGTGCGATGGGAGCGATATTATTTTTAGGTGGGTGGATGTCCCCAATTGATGTTTATCCATTTACGTTAGTACCAGGTGCAATATGGTTAATATTAAAAATCCTTCTTTTGTTCATTCTTTTTGCTTTAGTTAAGGCGATAGTACCTAGATATAGATATGACCAATTAATGAGACTTGGTTGGAAAGTTTTTCTTCCTCTTTCTTTAATTTGGGTGGTATTAACAGCTAGCTATTTGTTTTATTTTAACCTTTTACCTGTGAATTAATAATGAAGATTTCAAGATTTTTTAAAACTATATTGATGACAGACTTCATTGGAGGTTTGTTGATTGCTATAAAAGAATTATTTAAATCAAAAAAAACAATTAATTACCCATTTGAGAAAGGTAAAATTAGTCCTCGTTTTAGAGGTGAGCATGCTTTGAGAAGGTATCCAAACGGAGAAGAAAGATGTATTGCTTGTAAATTATGTGAAGCAGTTTGCCCAGCTCAGGCAATAACAATCGAGTCAGCTGAAAGAGAAGATGGAAGTAGAAAAACAACTCGTTACGATATTGATATGATGAAGTGCATTTATTGTGGTTTATGTGAAGAAGCATGTCCAGTAGATGCAATAGTACAAGGTCCAAATTTTGAGTTTTCAACGGAAACAAGAGAAGAACTTTATTACACAAAAGAAAAATTATTAGATAATGGTGATAGATGGGAGAATGTTTTGGAGGCTAATATTAAAGCTGACAATATCCATAGATAAAAATGATTGCACACGCTATTTTCTTTTATACATTTTCTATAATTGCTGTTGTTTCAGCTATAATGGTAACCGCTTCTAAAAATACTGTTCACTCAGTATTTTTCTTAATTCTTGATTTCATAAGTATCTCATGTCTTTTTATAATGATTGGTGCTGAATTTTTGGGGATGATAATGCTAATTGTTTATGTTGGTGCTGTAGCAGTTTTATTTTTGTTTGTTGTTATGATGTTAAACGTAGCCCAACAAAAAAATCAATGGTTTGCAGGTCAAGCAACCTCTAAACATATCCCAGTTGGTTTAATTATAAGCACATTAATTTTCTTTGAAATTATAATTGTGATAGGTGGCTGGAAATATAAACCAGAAATTTTTGATATTAACAATTCACTTGCTAATACAAGTGTAAGCAACACTCATTCATTGGGCCAAATTTTATACACTGATTATATTCATGTCTTTCAAATAAGTGGAATGATCTTATTAGTAGCTATGATCGGAGCCATAGTATTAACTTTTAGACAAAGATCTGGAGTTAAAAGACAAAGTTATATCAAGCAAATATCTAGAGAAAGATCCGAAGGTGTTGAGTTATTAGACGTTCAGAGCACCAAGGGAGTTAAAATAGATGATTGATATAAGTTTAGGACATTATTTGACTTTAGGTGCTGTTATTTTCTCAATTGGAGTAATAGGTATTTTTCTTAATAGAAAGAACATCATTGTTATATTAATGAGTATTGAACTAATATTACTTGCAGTAAATATCAACTTAGTTGCTTTTTCTATTTATTTGGGAGATTTGGCAGGACAAGTCTTTACTTTATTTATTCTTACAGTTGCAGCAGCAGAAGCAGCAATAGGATTAGCAATCATTGTTGTGTATTTCAGAAACTCAGGAACAATACGAGTTGAAGAAATAGATAACTTAAAAGGATAATCATGGAACTATCAATTATATTCCTTCCACTTATTGCTTCAATTATATCGGGTTTTTTTGGAAGATATATCGGTGATAGAAATTCTGAAATAGTAACAAGTGCTCTAGTTTCAATTTCTGCACTCTTATCAATTTATGTTCTTTATCAAGTAATTGTAAACCAATACGAAGAGAATATTGTTATAGCTACCTGGATAAGCTCAGGTTCACTTGATGTAAATTGGTCGATGTTAATTGATCCATTATCAGCAGTAATGTTAGTAGTTGTAACATCCGTATCTGCCTTAGTACACATTTATTCAATTGGTTACATGTCTCATGATCCTCATAAACCAAGATTTATGGCTTATTTATCATTATTCACATTTGCAATGTTGATGCTTGTAACATCAGATAATTTTATTCAACTATTTTTTGGTTGGGAAGGCGTTGGTTTATGTTCCTACTTCTTAATTGGTTTTTGGTTTAAAAAAGAAAGTGCAAATGCTGCAGCAATAAAAGCATTTGTCGTAAATAGGGTAGGTGACTTTGGTTTTGCTTTAGGAATTTTTTTAATATTTTATTTATTTGGAACAGTTAATTACTCAGATGTTTTTCAACAAATTCCAACAGTTGTAGATAAAAATTTATCCTTTTTAGGTTTTGAAGTTAATGCAATAGATTTAATTTGTTTACTTTTATTTATTGGAGCAATGGGTAAATCTGCGCAGATATTACTTCATACATGGCTGCCTGATGCTATGGAAGGTCCAACTCCTGTTTCTGCATTAATTCATGCAGCAACGATGGTAACAGCTGGTATTTTCTTAGTAGTAAGATGTTCTCCAATTTATGAATATTCGCCATTAATACTAAATTTTATAACTATTGTTGGAATGACTACAGCATTCTTTGCAGCAACCGTTGCTCTAGTTCAAACAGATATTAAAAAAATAATTGCTTATTCTACATGTAGCCAACTTGGTTATATGTTTTTTGCTGCTGGTGTAGGTGCATACAATGTTGCCATGTTTCACTTATTTACTCATGCATTTTTCAAAGCTTTATTATTTTTAGGATCTGGTTCAGTAATCCATGCATTTAAAGATGAGCAAAATATAAATAAAATGGGAGGTGTATGGAAAAAGTTACCATATACCTATGCTTTAATGATAATTGGAACGCTTGCTTTAACAGGTTTTCCGTTTTTATCAGGATTTTATTCTAAAGACGCAATTATAGAATTTGCGTATTTAAAAGGTAATACCACTGGTTATTATGCAGCTGGGATTGGAATAATTACAGCATTTTTAACATCTATTTATTCATGGAGATTGATATTTAAAACTTTCCATGGAGAGTACAATAATAAAGAGATCAAAATAGAGGAAACACACGAGTCTCCATTAGTTATGCTTGTTCCATTATTTATTCTTTCAATTGGAGCTGTCTTCGCTGGTTTTCTTTTTAAAGGACTATTTATTGGTCATGGTGAGAATTTATTCTGGGCAGAGTCTATTAAGTTTTTAGAGCCTTTGAGCACTGAGCACCCACCTTTATGGTTTTTGCTTTTAACACCGTGTTTAGTTTTATTATCTATACCAATTGCCTATTACTTATTTGTTAAGAACAAAGAATTACCTAATTCAATAGCTTCAATGAACAAACCTTTGTATAATTTTTTAGTAAATAAATGGTACTTTGATGAGTTATATGATGTATTGTTTATTAAATCTTCCAAAAAACTTGGTTTATTTTTATGGAAATTTTGTGATGGAACTATAATTGATGGTTTTGGTCCTGATGGAATTTCCTCTTTCATAAAAAAATGTTCAATCAAAGCAACTAAATTTCAAAGTGGTTTTATCTATCAATATGCATTTGTAATGTTGTTAGGTTTCTCTGCTTTACTAACCTTTTTAATAGTTAAATAATGAATTTTCCTATTCTTTCATCTTTAATATTATTGCCAACAGTTGGTGCTTTATTTTTATTTTTTACTAAAGATAAAGATGGAAATAATTTAACCGCTAAATATGTTGCTTTATTTACGACTGTAGTAAATTTTTTAATTTCGATTTATCTGTGGATTTCTTTTGACCAATCAACGTCTACCTTTCAATTTGTAGAAGACAGAACATGGATTGAAGGATTTATTAATTACAAAGTTGGTGTAGATGGTATTTCAATTTTATTCATTATTTTAACTACATTCATAACTCCGTTATGTATTATATCTGTAAATAATTCAGTCAAAAATAGATTAAGAGATTTTTTAATCGCAATTCTAATCATGGAAAGTTTCATGATTGGTGTTTTTTGTGCACTTGATTTAGTAGTATTCTATTTATTCTTTGAAGCAGGATTAATTCCGATGTTTTTAATTATCGGAATTTGGGGTGGACCAAAAAGAGTTTATTCAGCATTTAAATTCTTTTTATACACATTACTAGGTTCTGTTTTAATGTTAGTTGCAATAATTTCTATCTATTGGATTGCAGGTACAACAGATTTTATTCAACTATATGAACTTGGTATAGATGCTAAATATCAAAATCTTTTATGGTTAGCATTCTTTAGCTCTTTTGCAGTTAAAACCCCTATGTGGCCAGTACATACTTGGTTGCCAGACGCTCACGTTGAAGCTCCAACTGCAGGATCTGTATTATTAGCAGCGATCTTGTTAAAAATGGCAGGTTATGGATTTATCAGATTTTCACTAGGTTTATTCCCTGTTGCTTCAGAAGTTTTTACACCTTTAATTTACACTTTAAGTGTCATAGCAATTATATTTACTTCTCTTATTGCTCTAATGCAGGAGGATATGAAAAAGTTAATAGCTTACTCTTCTGTTGCTCATATGGGATTTGTGACATTAGGAATATTTACTCTTCAACAACAAGGAATTGAAGGAAGTATTATTCAAATGATTAGTCATGGTTTAGTTTCAGCTGCACTTTTCTTATGTGTTGGTGTCGTCTACGATCGGATGCATTCAAGGATGATCAATTCGTATGGAGGAATAGTTACAATAATACCTAAATATTCAATTTTATTTATGTTGTTTACATTGGCAGCATTGGGATTACCGGGGACAAGTGGATTTATAGGAGAATTTTTAATTTTAATGGGCGCTTTTAAGGATAATTTCCTAGTAGCTGTAATTGCTAGTTTAGGAGTAATACTTGGAGCCGCATATATGCTTTGGTTGTACAAAAGAGTTGTTTTTGGAAAGCTAGTTAACGAAGACCTTAAGAAGATGTTTGATTTAAATAGATCGGAATATGTGATTTTATCTTGTCTAGCAGCTCCAACTTTATTCTTCGGATTTTATCCAGATCCGTTGATAAATACTATAGAAGTTTCTGTGACCGATTTAATTAATATGCATAACACAAATATAACTAGTAAATAGTATGGAAAATTTAAATTTAGTATTGCCTGAAATATTTATTTCACTTTCAATAATGTTTTTACTTATTTTGGGTGTTTTTAAAAAAAATAGTTCAAAAATAACTTTCAATCTATCTCTGTTTGTAATTTTAATTACGACAATAATAACAATAAACGAAACATTCTCTGTTAGTAGGGAAACTTTGTTTAATGAAAGTGTTGTGATTGACAATATGTCTTCGCTAATGAAAATTATAACTTTAATTGGAGGTTTTTTAGTTTTAGTTATTTCATCAAGTTATTTAAAAATATTTAAAATATACAATATCGAATACCCAGTTCTTATTTTGAGCTCTATTCTTGGTATGATGGTGATGATAAGTTCAAATGATTTAATTGTTTTTTATATGGGCTTAGAATTACAATCTTTAGCTCTTTACGTGTTAGCAACATATAATAGAGATCAACTAAAATCATCCGAAGCTGGTTTGAAATATTTTGTTTTGAGTGCACTATCTTCAGGATTGTTATTATATGGATGTTCTTTAGTTTATGGTTTTTCAGGCTCAACCAATTTTGATGTAATATCAAATCAATTAAATTCTAATGAATATGTTTTAACATTTGGAATTGTATTTATCTTAGTTGGTTTAGCATTTAAAATTTCTGCAGTTCCATTTCATATGTGGGCACCTGATGTTTATGAAGGGTCACCAACAACTGTAACTTTATTTTTTACAATGGTGCCAAAGATCGCTGCTTTAACTGTATTTATAAGATTTTTATATGTCCCTTTCCTAAATTTAATTGATCAATGGCAAATGATAATAATTTTCTTATCAATAGCTTCTATGGTTTTTGGAGCTGTAGCAGCAATAGGGCAAACTAATATTAAAAGACTAATTGCTTATAGTTCTATTGGACATATTGGTTACACTTTGGCAGGACTAGCTACAGCTTCAAACGAAGGAATTCAAAGTTCTATAATTTATATTTCAATATACGTAGTTATGAATTTAGCTCTTTTCTCTTGTCTATTGATGTTAAGAAGAAAGGATCAATATTATGAGGATATTGAGGATCTCTCAGGATTATCAAGAAACCATCCACTTTTATCTTTATGCTTGCTTGTAATACTCTTTTCTTTAGCAGGTATTCCGCCTCTAGCAGGTTTCTTTGCTAAGTTCTATGTTTTTAAAGCTGTATTAGAACAATCAATGTTTTTCTTGGCTATAGTAGGATTGTTATCTACCGTAGTTGCAGCTTTTTATTATTTAAGAATTATAAAAATAATTTACTTTGATAAAGAAAAAGACAAATATGATACTGATCATAGCTTATGGTTAAAATTTTCACTTACAGTTTCAACGATATTAATTCTTTTATACTTCATATTCCCAAGTCAGTTAATAGAAGTTGTTTCAAGAATTAATATTATTTGATGAAATTAAAAAAATTTAAATTTAAAAAAGTTAAAAGCACAAATAATACAGCAATAAGAATTATCAAAGAAACTAAATACAACTTAGGTATGGTTGTTGCTGAAACACAAGCAAATGGTAGAGGACAGTATGGAAGAAAATGGATATCATCAAAAGGAAATTTATTTATCTCTTTTTTCAATGAACTAAATAAAACTAAACTATCGATTAATGCTATAACAAAAATCAATTGTCTTTTAGTCAAAAAATTACTCTCGTCATTTACAAGTAAAAAAATTTTATTTAAAAAACCGAACGACTTATTAATTAATAAAAAAAAAATTAGTGGCATTTTACAAGAAGTCATATTTGTAAGAGATAAAAAATTTTTAATTACTGGTATAGGCATAAATATTAAAAAAAATCCAATTATAAGGAATTATCCTGCCACAAACTTGCAAGAGGTAACTAAAAAAAGTATTAGTAAATTAATTGTAGAAAAAAAACTAAAACAACTTTTTGAAAAAAATTTATCTAAATTGTATAAAATTAAATAATGTATATTCTAGGAGATATTGGTAATACGGAAACAAAATTATGTATTGTTTCTAAAAATAATAAAATTTTAAAAAAAATTACTTTTTTATCAAAATCTATAAACAACAGTCAGCTTAATATTTTATTTAAAAAAAATAAAATTCAATTAAATAAAATAGAAAAAATTTTATTTTGTAGCGTCGTTCCAAAAACATTTTCTATAATTAATAAATTTTTATCGAAAAAAGTTAAACTAAATTGCTATGAGGTGAAAAAATTAAACTTAAAATCACTTATAAAAATCAAAGTAGATTATAAACAGGTAGGCTCAGATAGAATTACTAATGCTATAAGTTTAATGAATAACAAAAATAATTTTATAATTTTAGATTTTGGTACAGCAACAACTTTCGACGTACTAATTAGAAATACTTATTTTGGAGGAATTATTGCCCCGGGTGTGAGATTATCTCTTAATACCTTGTCTGATAAAGCAACCTTGATTCCAAAAATAGATTTAAAAAAGATTAGTAAAGTCATTGGCAAAAACACAATCTCTGCTGTTAGATCAGGCTTTTTTTGGGGTTATGCGGGATTAATTGACAATATTATTAATTTAATTAAGAAGGAGACAGGAAAATCTTTTAAAGTAATTATTACTGGTGGATTTTCAAATTTATTTAAAAAATCAATAAAAACGAAAGCAAGTTACAACCAAGATATTACAATTAAAGGCTTAATAAAGATTTCAAAATTAATTAAATAATATGAAAGATGAACTATTATTTTGTCCATTAGGTGGATCAGGTGAAATTGGCATGAACATGAATTTGTTTGGCTATGGACAGCCTAGTGATCATAAATGGATTATGGTGGACATAGGTGTAACATTTGCAGATGATACTATTCCGGGTGTTGATTTAATTTATCCAGATCCTGGGTTTATAGTAGAAAGAAAAGACAATTTATTAGGAATAGTTTTAACACACGCACACGAGGATCACATTGGTGCAATTGCTCATCTATGGCCAAAATTACAATGTAAAATCTTTGCAACTCCTTTTACAGCTGTATTAATCCGAGAAAAATTTAGAGAAAAACAAATCGATATAAATAATGATTTACAGATTGTTGAGTTAAATGGAAAGGTTTCTCTGGATCCATTTGAAATTGAATACATTACTTTAACGCATTCTATATTAGAACCAAACGGACTTAGAATAAAAACTCCTGCAGGAGTTATTTTGCATACTGGAGATTGGAAGGTAGATCCAAATCCTTTGATTGGAGATAATATAAACGAAAAAAGATTAAAGGAAATTGGTGAAGAAGGCGTGCTAGCAATGATTTGTGACTCAACAAATGTTTTTAGCGCTGGTAGATCAGGTTCAGAATTAGATGTAAGAAAAAATATGTTAAACGTTATGTCTCGATTGAAAAAAAGAATAATCATAACGTCTTTTGCCTCAAATGTAGCTAGAATGGAGACAGCTTTTTATTGTGCGGAACAAACAGGAAGACAAATCTCTTTAGTTGGTAGATCAATGCATCGTATTTATAAAGCTGCACGTCAATGTGGATATTTAAAAAATACAATTGAGCCAATTGATCCAAGAGAAGCTAAAAATTTTTCAAGAGAAAAGATTGTCTATTTATGTACTGGAAGTCAAGGCGAACCAATGGGTGCAATGATGAGAATTTCTAGTTATGTTCATCCAGATGTTTTTATTGAAAAAGATGATGCTGTAATTTTTTCTTCAAAAATTATACCTGGTAATGAAAAAAAACTTTATAAACTTCACAATCAACTTGTTAAAGATGGAATTGAAGTAATATCTGAAGAAACTGAATTTGTACATGTTTCTGGACATCCAAATAGAGAAGACCTTAAAGAGATGTATCAATGGGTAAAACCTAGGTGCGTAATACCTGTTCACGGTGAACATAGACATATGATAGAGCACATTAATTTTGCAAAAGAAATGCAAGTACCACATCCAGTTCAAGTAGAAAATGGCGATATAGTTAAGTTATATCCAGGTGAAAAACCCGAAGTATATGACAAGGCTCCAAGTGGCAGACTCTACTTAGATGGCAGTGTGAGTGTTGATCCAGATTCACAATCGATAAAAGATAGGAAAAATTTAAGTGCCAATGGATATCTAGAGG
>CACNTU010000023.1 GCA_902623415.1 uncultured Pelagibacteraceae bacterium | reverse complement strand
AAATATTCTGACTCTCTCATTTCTAAAGGATCAAGATCTGCTAATAAATGTCCTCTTAGTCTATATGCTCTAATTAACGCTACAGCACTAATAGAATCTTTATTTGAGTCAGCAAGTAATTGAAAATTAAATTTTTCTGAAGTATCTAGTTTGACATTATCAAAATCATTTTTATCTTGTTCTTCTATTTTTTTTTGTAATTCATCAATATCAATCTTTTTTTTAGTAGGTCCCCATGATGGACCATTAATTTCTTTTGCTATAACATTTAATTCTTCACCAATTCCTTCAAAATAATTTACCCAGCTTTCTGGAAGATCAGCATCTTTATTTACAAACTTTAAATACATTTCTTCTATAAATGCACTATTAGATTTGTTTAAAAATGAAGTTTTTTCGAAATCAAGATTTTTTGATGAAGACATCTTTTTATTTAATATATCCCTCTAATATTTTTTTTCAATTAGACAGTTTATCAAATAAAGTTTTTCCAATAATTGATGGTGATTTGGCAACTGTAATACCACATTCTTCCATTTTTTTAATTTTATCTTCAGCTCCACCCTTGCCACCTGATATAATGGCACCAGCATGCCCCATTCTCCTTCCTGGAGGAGCTGTAATTCCAGCAATAAATCCAACTATTGGTTTTTTAATCTTATGATTTTTTATAAAGTCAGCCGCTTCTTCTTCAGCTGTTCCACCAATTTCACCTATCATTAAAATAGATTCTGTTTCATCATCATTTAAAAATAAATCTAAACAATCTATAAAATTTGTTCCATTAATAGGATCACCACCAATACCAATACAAGTTGATTGACCAAGTCCATTTTCAGTTGTTTGAGCTACTGCTTCATATGTCAATGTTCCTGACCTTGATACAATTCCAACACTTCCTCTTTTGTGAATACTTCCCGGCATAATCCCAATTTTACATTCATCTGGTGTGATTATTCCTGGACAATTTGGTCCAATTAATCTGCTATTAGAGCTAGTTAATTTTTGTCTTACCTTAAGCATATCCTGAATTGGAATTCCCTCTGTTATACAAACAATAAGTTCAATTGATGCATCAATAGCTTCAATGATTGCTGCTGCAGCAAATTTAGCAGGTACATAAATCATAGTTGCATCTGCTCCTACTTCTTTTTTTGCCTCTAAAACGCTATTAAAAACTGGTCTGTCTAAATGTTTTTGTCCACCTTTCTTTGGCGTAACTCCACCAACAAGATTGGTTCCATATTTTATAGCCTGCTCTGAATGAAATGTTCCATGTGAGCCAGTAAATCCCTGACAAATTACTTTAGTATTTTTATTTACTAAAACCGACATTTTATTTTATCGCCTCAACAATTTTCTTAGCAGCATCATCTAAATTTTCTGCAGAAATTAATTTTAATCCAGAATTATCAAGAATTTCTTTTCCTTCCTTGAAATTTGTACCTGCTAATCTCACAACTAAAGGTACAGCAATATTAATTTCTTTAGCTGCATCAACTACTCCTTGAGCAAGGACATCACATCTCATTATTCCTCCAAAAATATTAATTAAAATACCTTTAACATTTTTATCTGAGAGAATTATCTTTAATGCGGCAGATACTTTTTCTTTGGATGCGCCACCACCTACATCTAAAAAATTTGCTGGCTCTTTACCATACAATTTAATTATATCCATGGTTGCCATAGCTAATCCTGCTCCATTCACCATACAGCCTATACTTCCATCTAGCTTGATATATGCAAGATCATGCTTACTAGCTTCTATCTCGGTAGGATCTTCCTCATTTAAATCTCTTAATTCAACAATTTCTGGATGCCTGAATAAAGCGTTAGAGTCGAAATTAACTTTTGCATCCAAACAAACAATTTTTTCCTCTTTTGTCAAAATTAATGGATTTACTTCAACCATGTTTGCATCAGTACTCACAAACATTTTATATATTGATTTAATTAATGTTATTGCTTGTTTTTTTGTGTCTTCATTTAAATTAAAAATATTAATTATTTTTTCACAATCTGACTCAGAAATTTCATCACCCATATTAACTTTTGTAGTTATAATTTTTTCAGGTGAACTGCTTGCAACTTCTTCAATGTCCATCCCTCCTTGATCACTTGATATAAATGCAATTTTAGAACTTGCCCTATCAACTAGGCACGATAAATAAAATTCTTTATCTATATTTGATGATTCTTCTACATATAATCTTTTTACCTCTCTACCTTCAGGGCCAGTTTGATGAGTAACTAGTGTTTTTCCTAGTAATTCTTTAGCTGCTACCGTTAGTTCCTCGAGAGAGTTTAAAATTTTTACACCACCAGCTTTTCCTCTACCTCCAGCATGGATTTGTGCTTTAAGCACATATTTCTCAGTATTGAGTGCTTTTGCTTTTTGAATAAGTTCATCGACATTGAGCGCAAATACTCCTTCGGGAACTACAGCTCCATATTTTTTTAATATTTGTTTAGCTTGATGCTCGTGAATATTCATTATTATTTAGATAAATCAGGATCTATTTTAGATGCAGCTTCCCATAAAGCTTTTACAGCATCTATTGAATGCATAAATTCTTTTTTTTCTTTTTCATCTAAATCAATCTCTTCAATTTTTTCTACACCATCTTTGCCAATGACAACAGGAACACCTGCATAAACATTTTTCACACCATATTCTCCATTTAATTGTACAGCGCAGGGTAATAATTTTTTCTGATCATTTAAATATGCTTCTGCCATTTGAACACCTGAAGCTGCAGGCGCATAAAAGGCTGATCCTTTTTCTAAATATTTAACTATTTCTGCACCACCATCTCGTGTTCTTTGATTAATTTCCTCAACTCTTTCTAAAGAAATCTTTCCATCCTTTACAAGATCCAACAATGGTTTACCTGAAATTTTTGTAAATCTTGGCATAGGCACCATGGTGTCACCATGACCACCCATAACCATTGCCTCAATTTCCTTTACTGGCACATTAAGTTCTAATGATAAAAATAATTTAAATCTCGAACTATCTAAAATACCCGCCATACCAACAACTTTATTTGATGGCAAACCTGAAAATTTTTGAAATGCCATAACCATAACATCTAAAGGATTGGTGATACAGATCACAAAAGCGTTAGGAGAATTTTTCTTTACCCCCTCAGCAACTTGTTTAATAATTTTTAAATTAATTCCAAGAAGATCGTCTCGGCTCATTCCAGGTTTTCTTGGAACACCTGCTGTAATTATAATTACATCTGAATCTTTTATATCCTCATAGTTATCAGTTCCTGAAAACCTGACGTTGAAACCATCTACAGATGAGGATTGTGCAATATCTAATGCTTTTCCTTTTGCGATACCACTAGCTACATCAAATAAAACCACTTCATTTACTAATTCTTTTGTTCCTATTAAATGTGCAAGAGTTCCACCTATTTGGCCTGCACCAATTAAAGATATTTTTGTCATTTATTTCCTTTATTTCATTGTTGGCATAACAAATTCCGCATTTGATCGGACACCTGAAGGCCATCTGGATGTTACTGTTTTAAGTTTAGTATAAAATTTTATTCCTTCCACACCATGCATTCCACTATCTCCAAATAATGATCTTTTCCAACCACCAAAACTATGAAATGCCATTGGAACTGGGATCGGCACATTAATACCAACCATACCTACTTGAATTTTACTTGCAAAAGTTCTACCTGCATCACCGTCTCTTGTATAAATACTAACTCCATTTCCGTACTCATGGTCGTTAATTAATTTTGCAGCTTCTTCAAAAGTTTTTACTCGAACAACTGATAAGACTGGACCGAATATTTCCTCTTTGTAAATTCTCATATCTTTATTTACATGATCGAACAAGCATCCACCTATATAGAAACCATTTTCATAACCTTGAAGTTTTAAACCTCTTCCATCAACCACTAGCTTCGCGCCTTCCTTGACACCTAAATCAACGTAACTTGTAACTTTTTCTAAATGTTCTTTTGTAACTAAAGGTCCCATTTCTGATGCTTTATCCATTCCAGGACCAACTTTTAAAGCTTCAGCTTTTTTTGATAATCTTGATACAAGTTCATCACCAATATCTCCAACCGCAACCGCAACTGATTGAGCCATACATCTTTCTCCAGCTGAACCATAAGCAGCACCCATTAAACCATTTACTGCACCATCTAAATCACAATCTGGCATAACAACTAAATGGTTTTTTGCTCCACCCAAAGCTTGAACTCTTTTTTCATTTTTAGCTGAATTTTCATAAATATATTTTGCAATAGGAGTAGATCCTACGAAACTAACAGCTTTGATATCTTTGTTCTCCAAAATTGCATCAACAGCTTCTTTATCTCCATTTATTACGTTAAATACTCCCTCTGGAAGACCCGCCTCAGAAAGTAATTCTGCTAATCTTATTGCGCAAGAAGGGTCTTTTTCTGATGGTTTAAGAATAAAAGTGTTTCCACAAGCTATTGCTATTGGAAACATCCACATAGGTACCATAGCAGGAAAATTAAAAGGTGTAATACCTGCAACAACTCCTAATGGTTGTCTGATTGACCAACTATCAACATTGGTTCCAACATTTTCTGAAAACTCACCTTTTAATAAATGTGGTATTCCACAAGCAAATTCTACAACCTCAAGTCCTCTAGTTAAAGAGCCTCTTGCATCTTCATAAACTTTTCCATGTTCTGTAACTATTAACTTCGTTAATTCATCAGAATTTTTTTCAATTAATTCTTTAAATTTAAATATTATTCTAGCTCTTTGTAGAGCAGGTTTTAAAGACCAACTTTCAAATGCTTTTTTTGCTACCTCAACAGCACTGTCTAGATCAGATTTTGAAGCAAGTCTTACCTCTGACTCTTGTTCGCCAGTTGCTGGATTAAAAACTTTTCCTTTTTTATCTGAAGATCCCGGAATTATTTTACCGTTTACGAAGTGTTCTATTAATTTCATGAATACGGTGTTTTAGATCAAAAATATCGAATAGTCTATTTAAACATTAGCTGTTGCTAACATTTTTTTTATTTCAGCTATAGCTTTTGCTGGATTCAAGCCCTTAGGACATGCATTTGTACAATTTAATATTGTATGGCATCTATATAATTTTAATTCATCTGAAACTTTTTTTAATCTAGCTTTTCTCTCTTCATCTCTACTATCAATAATCCATCTATAAGCCTGTAGCAGAACTGCTGGACCTAAATATTTATCTCCATTCCACCAATAACTTGGGCAAGATGTAGAGCAGCAAGCACACATAATGCATTCGTAAGCACCATCAAGTTTTGCTCTATCTTCTTTAGACTGATAAATTTCTGTTGTCTGTTTTGTTGAGTTATTTTTTAACCAAGGTTCAATAGATTGATATTGTTTATATAAGCCATCTAAATCACCAATCAAATCTCTTTTAACTTTTAAATGAGGTAGAGGATAAATATCGATGTCACCGTCTATCTCTGCATGAGGAGTTGTACAAGCAAGTCCGTTTTTTCCTCCCATATTCATAGCACAAGAACCACAAACACCATGAGCACAAGATCTTCTATAAGCCAATGTAGGATCAATTTCGTTTTTAATTTTATTTAGAATATCCAGCACCTTAGATGGACAATTATTCATATCAACTTCGTATGTATCAATTCTAGGATTTTCTTCTGTCGATGGATCCCATCTATAAATATTTACTTTTCTTAAATTTTTAGATCCAGTTTTGTCTTTAAAATATTTGCCTTTTTTAACCTCTGAATTTTTAGGTAAACTTAGCTGAACCATTAATATACTCGCTCTTGTGGTGGAAAATATTGAACTTCATTTGTTAAAGTTGATTTATGTACCGCTCTGTAACTAATCTTTGTATTTTTTCCATCACACCAAGCAAGAGTATGTTGCATAAATTTTTCGTCATCTCTTTTTGGATAGTCATCTCTCGCGTGAGCACCTCTGCTCTCTTTTCTATGATATGCAGACTCTACAGTAGTTACTGCTTGTCTTATTAAATTATCAAATTCTAATGTTTCAACTAAATCAGTGTTAAATACTAAAGACCTATCTTTAACTGAAATTGAGTCCATACCATCATAAGTTTTTTTAATCTCATCAACACCTTCTTTAAGATTTTTTTCTGTTCTAAAAACTGCACATTTCGACTGCATAGTTTTTTGCATTGAAAGTCTAAGTTCTGCAGTGCTATTATTTCCTTGTGCATTTCTAAGTTTATCAAATCTATCTAAACATTTTTGTGTTTCTGACTCAGGAATTTCTTCATGAGGTGTTCCTGGCTTAACTAACTCAGCTGCTCTTTTTGCTGCTGCTCTTCCAAATACTACTAAATCAATTAAAGAATTAGAACCAAGTCTATTTGCTCCGTGAACAGAGACACATGCCGCTTCTCCTATAGCCATTAAACCTGGAACAGTTTTTTCTGAGCCATTTACAGTTAATACTTCTGCTTTATAGTTTGTTGGAATACCACCCATATTATAATGAACTGTTGGTACAACAGGAATTGGTTCTTTAGTTACATCTACATTTGCAAATAATCTTGCTGCATCAGTAATTCCAGGAAGCCTGCTTTCAATAATATCTTTATCTAAGTGACTTAGGTTCAAATGAACATGATCTTGATCTTTTCCAACACCTCTTCCCTCATTAATCTCAATAGACATAGATCTGCTAACAACATCTCTTGATGCTAAATCTTTTGCATTTGGAGCATATCTTTCCATAAATCTTTCACCTTTAGAATTTGTAAGATAACCCCCTTCTCCTCGCGCACCTTCTGTTATTAATGTGCCATGGCCATAAATTCCTGTTGGGTGAAATTGAACAAACTCCATATCCTGAAGCGGCAGTCCAGCTCTTAAAACCATTGCATTGCCATCACCAGTGCAAGTATGTGCTGATGTTGCTGAATAATAAACTTTTCCATAACCACCTGTAGCAATAATTACTGTGTGCGCTCTAAATCTGTGAATTGTGCCATCATTCAAATTCCAAGCAATTAGACCTTTGCATTCTCCATTCTTCATCAACAAATCTAATGCAAAATATTCTATAAAAAATTCTGTATTATGCTTTAACGCTTGTCCATATAATGTGTGTAAAATAGCATGTCCTGTTCTATCAGCTGCTGCACAAGTTCTTTGAACTATTCCATTTCCATAATTTTTTGTCATTCCACCAAATGGTCTTTGATAAATTTTTCCTTCTTCAGTTCTGCTAAATGGAACTCCATATTTCTCTAATTCTAAAACTGCTTTAGGTGCTTCTTTACAAAGATATTCAATACTATCTTGATCACCTAACCAATCTGCACCTTTTACAGTGTCATACATGTGCCATCTCCAATCATCTTCTCCCATGTTTCCTAGTGCTGCTGATATTCCGCCTTGTGCAGCTGATGTATGACTTCTGGTAGGAAATACTTTTGAGATACAAGCTGTTTTTAAGCCAGCTTCGCTGAGCCCTACTGCCGCTCTTAAACCTGATCCACCTGCACCAAGTACAACAACATCGTACTCATGGTCTATAATATTATATGCTTTCATGTATTTAAGTTAAAAATTACAATTATTGTAATTACTGGAATTGTTATAGCAAAAAAATTTAGGACTTTGTTTGCGGCATTTTTGGTTTTTTTATCGTTAATATAGTCTTCAAAAACCTCACTTATAGTCAAAGCTGAAAAAAAATAAGCAATAACTAAAAATAATCCAATTAAAAATTTAGATGGTTGTGTTGTTAAAAAATTCACTATTTCAAAATAGCTTTTATCATAGATATTCACTAAATTTATAATAAACCAAAGCATTAAAGGTAATAAGATTGTGGAACTAATTTTTAAGAATAACCATTTTTTTGTTACTGGAAGCATTATATTAATCCTCTGCCAATTAAATAAATTAAGATAGTTAAAACAATCGAACCAAAAATAACTAACATACCTGTAATTTTTGTTGTTTGTAATTCAAATCCATAACCTAAATCCATAATCAAGTGTCTTACTTCACTTAACATTTGAAAACTAAATGACCAGGTTATTCCAATTAAAATAAACTTACCTAAAAAAGTTTCTAAAAAAATTTTAATAATTTGATAGTTACTTTCTCCTAAAAGCATTAATGCAAACCAAATACAAATTAATGTGATCGCAAAAAAATTAATTATTCCTGTAATTCTATGTGAAATAGATACTAATGAAGAAATATGCCATTTATAAATCTGTATATGTGGTGATAAAGGTCTGTCTTCCATATTTTATTTTGAGTTAATAATTGTTTCAGCAATTTCAACAGAATTAAGTGCTGCACCTCTAAGTAGGTTATCTGATACAATCCACAAATTTAATGAATTTTTTTTAGTTTTGTCTTCTCTAATTCTAGATATATATGTCTCATCACTCCCAGCTGCTTCAAATGGTGTGCTATAACCTCCATTTTCTCTTTTATCAATAACCTCACAACCGTCTGCTTTACTCAGAACATCTCTCACTTTTTCTAAAGTATATGGTTTTTCAAATTCTATATTTACAGACTCCGAATGAGACACCAAAACAGGAATTCTTACACATGTAGCTGTAAGTTCTATTGAATCATCTAATATTTTTTTTGTTTCATTTGTCATTTTTAATTCTTCTTTTGTATATCCATCATCCGCAAAAACATCGATATGTGGAATAACATTAAAAGCGATTTGTTTAGTAAAATTTTTTGACTCTATTTTTTTTCCATCTAAATATTGTTTAGTTTGATCTATTAATTCGTCCATTGGACTTTTGCCACCACCTGAAACAGATTGGTAAGTTGAAACTACAACTCTTTTAATTTTGAATAAATTATGTAGTGGTTTAAGTGCTATAACAAGTTGTGCTGTAGAACAATTTGGATTGGCAATAATATTTTTTTTCATATTTTTAATTTCGGCTGGATTCACTTGTGGAACGATCAATGGAACATCAGGATCCATCCTAAAAAAACTTGAATTATCTATTACAGTTGTGTGCTTGGCAGCCTTTTCTGCAAATTTTTCAGCAATTTTTCCTCCTGCTGCAAAAAAAGTTATATCTGCTTTTGAAAAATCATATGTCTCTAAATTTTCAATAACATACTCTTTATCTCTAAAAGAGATTTTTTTTCCTGCACTTTTTTCTGAGGCAACTAAATATAAATTATCAAACTTGAAGTTTTTTTTATCAAATACCTCAAGAGTTTTCCTTCCAACATTTCCTGTTGCACCTACTATAGCTATGTTCATTTTAAAGTTGTTATACTAAATAAAAGGTAAATCGCAAACTTTACCACTACAAATATCACCATTTATGCTTGCTTTTACCTTCTGGTCTATATTCCAATGCGATTTTTTCATCATAGCAATACCAATTACTTTTTTGAAATGTGGTGAATAGCAAGCTGATCTCAATTCTCCAATTATATTATTGTCTTGATCACTTAAGTCTAATGATCCTGTAATACTTATTTTATCTATATCAAGCATTACCCCCATTAATTTTTTTTTAATTCCTTCAGATTTAATTTTTTTTAATTTCTCTTTGCCTAAAAAATTAACTTCGCTTTCTATGTTAATATATTTATCAAATCCACATTCATATGGATTGTCTCCATTATCGATATCATTTCCATACGATAATAATCCACTTTCAATACGTTCTATTAAATTTGGACAACCTGGTTTGATATTAAATTCTTTTCCAATTTCAAAAAGATGATCATATAATTTTAATCCAGAGACATTATGCTCAACATAAATTTCGTAACCACCTTGTTTAGACCAACCAGATCTTGCAATTAAATGTTTATCACCACCAAATTCGAAATAATCAAAACCAA
Source organism: uncultured Pelagibacteraceae bacterium (assembly GCA_902623415.1). Taxonomy (GTDB): domain Bacteria; phylum Pseudomonadota; class Alphaproteobacteria; order Pelagibacterales; family Pelagibacteraceae; genus Pelagibacter. The sequence goes on along the minus strand of CACNTU010000023.1, from coordinate 2,506 downwards.
AGAATTTTAAATTAACTATCTTATCTCCAAAAACTTTTTCCATTAATTCAAATGACTTTGGACCTTGTATAGCCATTATATCAACATCAGGTTCAAAAATTTTTACGTCAAATTTATTTCCAATAGCTAGTCCTTTTGCAAATAATATTACATCTGAGTCAGCAAGAGAAACCCACCATTTATTTTCATTCAATCTAAGTACAACTGGATCATTAATCAGACCTGCGTTATCATCAATTATTGGACAATAATAACATCTTCCATCTTTCGATTTAGATAAATCTCTACAAGTCATCAACTGAACTAATTTCGCTGAGTCTTTACCAGAAATTTCCACCTGTCTTTCAGCAGCTACATCCCAAATTTGAACATACTGTTTTAAGTGATGGTATGAGTCCTCAATTGAACCAAACGCTGCGGGAAGCAACATATGATTATATATTGTATAAGCCGTAACCCCTTGTTTTTCTATTCTAGAGGTATAAGGGGTGCCTCTAAGCCTTCTTGATTTTGCAATTGAAAAACTTTTCATTTTTTTAAAAATTCTAAGACCTTGTCTCTCATTTCGAATGCTTTTTCAATCATAATCATATGACCACAACCCTCAATAATATGTGTTGTTGAATTTTTAATGAAACCAGAAAACTTTTTACCTGACTCTAAATTTACCATTTTGTCTAATGATCCAAATATCAACAAAGAGGGACAGTCTATTGATCTAGCAGCATCAGAACCATTGGTATAATTATTACATGCAATTAAATCTACTGCTAATATTTCTCTAATATCTCTTGGTGACTGTATTATTCTTTCCACTGGATTACCTCCTATAAATTTTTTTGAACCTTCATAACCCCACTTCATCATCAATTTAACAGCATCAGTATCTCCATTTTTTGCTAAATCGATTAGATCTGGATGAACTGGCATTCTATTTGAACCACCAATAAAAACTAATTTTTTTAATCTTTTTTTATATTTGGATGCATATTCAAGTATCTCTAAACATCCTTGAGAGTGCCCAACGATAATTAGTTGTTTTAAATTTAATTTTACAAACACTTGTTCTAGCCAATCAGCTATTTTTTCAATACTATCTAAGCAGGGGCCATCTGAATTACCGTGCCCAGGTAAATCTACAGATAATACGTTAAAATTATTATTTAAAAAAAACTGTTCAGTTAGAGACCAAACAATATGCGAAAGACCACTTCCATGAAGAAATACTATTGTTTCTTTATTTTTATCAATACCCTGTCCTGCATCAGAAGCATAAATATTTTTATTTTCCAATTGAAAATTCAAAAATTACCTAAACTTGTTTTCTTAATTCAAACTTTTGTATTTTTCCTGTCGAAGTTTTTGGCAACTCACAGAAGACAACTTTCTTGGGAACTTTAAATCCTGCTAAAGTTTCTTTACAAAAATCAATTAATTCTTTCTCACTAACTGGTTTGTCTTTAACTGCTTCGATAAATGCGCATGGCACCTCACCCCATTTTTCGTCTGGTTTTGCTACAACTGCTGCAATCGAAACGGATGGGTGTTTAGATAAAGTATTTTCAATTTCAATTGAAGAAATATTTTCTCCTCCAGAAATAATTATATCTTTTGATCTATCTTGTATTTTAATATAACCATCAGAATGCATTACAGCTAAATCACCACTGTGAAACCAGCCATCTTTCATGGCTTTTTCGGTAGCCTCTTTATCTTTGAAATATCCCTTCATTACGACATTTCCTCTAATCATGATTTCACCGATTGTCTTTCCATCTCTAGGAACCTCTTTCATTGTCTCAGGGTCTAAAACAACTACACCTTCCGTATTAGGGTACTTCACACCTTGTCTTGCTTTAATCTCGTTTTGTTTTTCTTCATCAAAATTATTCCATTCATCATTCCAGGCACACTGAGTTACATGACCATAAGTTTCTGTTAAACCATATACATGCATTACTTCAAATCCAAGAGCTCTCATTTTTTTAAAAATTATACTTGGTGGAGGAGCACCAGCAGTTAAAACATAAACTTTTTGTTTTAATTTTTTCTTATCACTTTCTGGCGCTCCAGTAATCATATTCAATACTATTGGAGCACCACCAAAATGAGTGATTTCATATTTATCAATAAGTTCAAAAATTTTTTTAATATCTATATTTCTTAAACATATTGTTCTTCCGTTTAGCATCGGCACAGTCCATGGATAACACCAGCCATTGCAATGGAACATTGGAACAACTGTTAAAAAATTTAATCTATTTGGCATATTCCAAGCAACTGAGCTTCCTGTAGACATTAAATATGCTCCCCTATGATGATAGACAACACCTTTGGGATTTCCTGTAGTACCTGATGTATAACTTAGTGATATAGCTTGCCACTCATCTTCAGGCATTTGCCATTGGTAATTTTCATCACCTGTATTTAAAAAACTTTCATATTCTAAATCACCAATTTTTTCCAATTTTGATTGGTCAGCATATTTATCGTTTATGTCAATAAT
>CACNTU010000022.1 GCA_902623415.1 uncultured Pelagibacteraceae bacterium | reverse complement strand
AAAAGCTGCAGTATGCGGACTTAAGTAAACTTTTTCATTTTTAAGAAGTGGATTATTGTCGTCAGGCGGTTCTTTTTTAAAAACATCAATACCAGCTCCAAAAATTAAATTTTCATTGAGTGCCTTATCTAGATCTTCTTCATGAATGATTCCACCTCTTGCTGCATTAATAATAATGCAAGTTTTCTTCATTGTTTTTAGTAAATCATAATTTATTAAATTTTCTGTTTTGTCTGTTAAAGGCATATGGAGTGAAATAACATCCATAGTTTTTACTGCTTCAGCTAGATCTTCTATTTTTTTTCCACCTAATTCTTCAATTTTATCTTTGTCTACAAATGGGTCATAAACAAAGACATTCATTTCAAAGCCCAGACATCTTTTGATTAAAGCTTTTCCTATTCTTCCAAAACCCATAATTAAAAAATTTTTTTTCCAAATTTCAATTGTTTTTGGTAATTTATTTCTGTCTTTAAAATTTCCTTCTCTTACTGTTTTGTCAAATAAGTCTTTTCTTTTTGCAATATTTAACAAAACAAACATTACATGTTCTGCAACTGTAACAGCATTAGCATTAGCTGTAATTGCTATTTTAATATCTTTTTCTTTAGCTTTTTTTAAATCGATATTATCATAACCAACACCATGTCTTGAAATAATTTTTAAATTTTTTGCTTCTTCAAATGCCTCTCCAGGAAGCTTTGCAATTCTTATTGATGCGCCATCACAATCTTTTAATTTTGATTTTAAATTTTCTACAGAAGTATCATCAGTTACTTCAACATCAAAATTAGGATGGTTATTAATTAATTCCATCCCTTTTTCATGGACTTTTTGAATAATTAATATCTTTTTTTTATTACTCATAATTGTATATAAATTTTTTAGAGAGCAATTTTAATACGAGAATTATTCTATAAAGTAAATTAGTTTTTTGATTAAAGTTGTATTTATTAAATATTTAAAATAAATTTAGCTGTGAATTTGACAATTAATATTCTCCTATTTGTTTTTAATACCCTTGAGAAAATAAATACTTTTTTTTTAAGAATTGGAAGACAGTTTGCATGGATAGCAATACTTTTGATGGTGATTGTCATCTTGGTACAAGTATTTTTTAGATATGTATTAAATAATGCACTGCCATGGCCCGATGAGGTTGCTAGATTTTTGATGTTATGGATGACAGGATTGATTGCACCATCTGCGTATAGATGGGGTGGATTTGTTTCTATTGATTTATTAGAGAGATTTTTACCAAAAATTATTTCCACATTATTAACTTTATTTTTATTAATAATATCTCTTTTCGTCTTAGTAATAGGTTTAGAATTAGGATTTAAACATATAAATGCTGGATGGATATTTAATTCTTCATCAATAAAGATTCCTTTTCATTTAATTGGTGGGAAAGCAGAACCAATAAAATTAGCTTGGATGTATATGTCATTACCTGTGGGAATTACTTTTTTAATTTCTGTGAATATAGAATTAATTTTGAGAAATATTCTTACTAATCTTACAAAGTTAGACTTGCCTGAAGATTACGACAAACAAAAGTTGGAGACACAATAATGTTAGTTTGGTTTCTTCCTTTATTTTTATTATTTTTGTTAATTGGTTTACCTGTATTTTTTGGGTTGTTAGCAGCACCAGGAATTTTGCTTTGGCTAAATGATCAAGCTAGAGATGGAGCTATGCTTTATAGAAATATATATAATGGAATAGATAGCTTCCCTTTGATGGCAATACCATTTTTTATGTTAGCAGGAGAGTTAATGAACAGGGGAGGAATAACTCATCGACTAGTTGAATTTAGTCAAGCCATGATGGGTCACTTAAAGGGTGGATTGGCTCATGTCAATGTACTGACTTCAATGTTGTTTGCAGGTTTATCTGGTTCAGCTGTAGCTGATACATCAGCAATTGGATCAATGCTTATTCCTGCAATGGAAAAGCAAGGCTATACAAAAAAATTTGCTGCTGCAATTACAGCAGCAAGTTCTGTAATTGGACCTATAATTCCACCTTCTGGGATAATGATTATTTATGCATATGTAATGGGTGAGAGTGTTGCTGCATTATTTTTAGCAGGAATTGTACCTGGTATTTTAGTTGGGGTTAGCTTGATGATTACAATAAAATTTATGGCTAAGAGATATAATTTTCCAGCAGTAACTGAAAAAACAACTTGGAGCCAAAGAGGTAAAGCATCTCTTAAAGCTTTTTTTCCTTTAATGACACCTGTAATAATTTTAGGAGGTATCCTTGGAGGAATTTTTACACCAACAGAAGCATCAGCTGTAGCAGCTGCTTACGCAATGTTTATTGGTCTATTTGTTTTGAAATCATTAAAATGGAAAGATGTTCCTAAAGTGATGACAAAGGCAGCGATGGTATCTTCAGTGGTTCTTCTTTTAGTTGGTGCTGCAATGGCTTTTAAAACAGTTGTAAGTTTATCACATGCACCTGAGCATCTTGCTGCATTCGTCTTGGGATTAACTGACAATCCTTATGTTTTGTTATTTCTTATAAATATTTTATTATTTGTTGTTGGAATGTTTCTAGATGCAGGTCCAGCTATAATTATTTTAGGACCAATTCTTGGACCAGTTTTTGTTGAACTTGGAGTTCATCCTGTGCATTTTGCAATTATTATGTCCGTTAATTTAACAGTTGGTTTAGCAACTCCACCAATGGGTCTTGTGTTATTTGTTGCATCTTCTGTGTCTGGGGAAAGAGTAGAAACAATAGCAAAAGCTATATTGCCATTTTTAGCAGTAGAAGCTATAGTAATATTTTTAATAACATATTTTCCATCAATTTCGATGACGTTACCTTTGCTCACTGGATTCGCAAAATAAATTTGATTTTTTTTTTTTACTAGTCGATAGACTCTCTAATTCAATTTAAGTATAGTTTTCATACATAAATATTTAATGAGAGGGAAATAATTATGAGTAAATTAATTAAATCATTTTTTTCATTATTATTCTTAATGAGTTTAACTGCATCTGTTTCAGCTGCAGATTATAACTTAAGAATGACAATGAACTCTAATGATCAAGATGAAGATTATGATGGTGCTGTGGTATTTAAAAACTACGTAGAAGCAGCTTCAAATGGAAAAATAGCTGTAGAACTATTTGTAGGCACGCAGCTTTGTTCAAAGGGTGCTGAGTGTTTACAAGGTGTATCTGATGGAAGTATAGATATTTACATTTCTACTTCTGGAGGTGCAGCAGGTGTATTCCCATATGTTCAAGTTTTAGATTTACCTTATCTAATGGCTGATGACAGAATTGCTGAAGATGTAATGCAGGGTGATTTTGTAAGAACAATGAGAAAAATGGCTCTAAAAGATTCAAATGACTCAATTAGATTAATGACAATTGGAAATACTGGAGGATGGAGAAATTTTGCTAATACAAAAAGAAGAGTTGCAAATCCATCTGACATGAAAGGTTTAAAAATCAGAACTGTTGTAGCTGATTTACCTCAGGAGCTTGTAAGAGCATTAGGTGCATCCCCAACTCCTATTCCATGGCCAGAATTATTTACATCATTTCAAACTGGTGTAGTTGAGGGTTCTAAAAATGGAATTACTGACATAATGAACATGAAGTTTCCTGATGCAGGTCTTAAATATGTTACTTTAGACGGTCATGCATACATGGGAGCATTATGGTGGATGAATAATGCAAAATACGAATCTATGTCTACGGATCTTAAAAAGGTTGTGACAGATGGTTTTTATGCTCTACAACAAGCAACTTTTGCATCTCCTAAAAGAAAATCAATCAAAGCTTATGAAGACTTTGTAGCAGGTGGTGGAGATTTATATGTTCCTACGCCTGATCAAAAAGCTAGTTTTAAAAAAGAAGCTAGCCCAGTGTATGATTGGTTTAAAGCTAATGTTAAAGGTGGAAAAGAGATTTTCAACGCTTTAACTAAAGCGGTAGCGAGTGCAGAGAAAAGAGCATCGAGCGCATACAAAAAAGATTTGTAATTTTAAATAAATATAATGGGGCGGATTTTAGTTCGCCTCATTATCTAAAAGGATATATCCAAGATTTATAATCTTTTATGAGAATATGAGCTTTTTCAATTTGTTCAGGAGTCATTTTTTTAATAACTTCTTCCTGAGAAATTGCAGCATCAGGATCTCCACCAATAGCAGACAAACCATACCACATATAAGCTCTAACAAGATCGGGAGCAGGAAGTCCTCTACCAATTTCGTAATACCACCCAACACCAGATTGAGCACCAGGATGACCTTTCATAGAAGATCTGAGATACCATTCAAAAGCTCTAACATCATCTCTTTCAACACCGAGACCCATAGCGTACATAATACCAATAAGTTCTTCAGCATCAGCATTACCAGATCTAGCTGCTGGCATAAGTTCTTCCATAGCTTCTTTAAATTTTCCATCTTCCATCAAATCTCGAGCATTTTCTATTTCTGCAAAAACTATGGATGGAAGAAACAAAAGTATAAAAAGATATTTAATCATTTAAAAATAATAATATTTATAATTCCATTTTTAATTTCAGTAAATAAAACTTACGCAACTGATTTACCAAAACCATTAAAGAGTGAAGATTTCCATCAAGTTGATATAGAAAAAGTTAAAATTGGAAGACTTTTATTTCACGATAAAATTTTATCTGCAAATCGAAATATTGCTTGCGCAACCTGCCATAGTCATGATCTAGGAGGTTCAGATGGACTTTCGTTAGGCATTGGTGAAGGAGGTCAAGGTATAGGATTAGAGAGAACTGCAGGTAAGGGCGATGATAAAATAAAAAAACGAATTCCAAGAAATGCTTTAGCTTTATGGAATTTAGGATTTAAAGATATTACAACATTGCTTCATGACGGTAGAGTGACTAAATCTGATATATTTGGTAATGGTTTTAATACCCCAGCGCAAGAACTACTTCCAAAAGGACTTGATAATATAGTTGCAGTTCAAGCTTTGTTTCCAATGACTAGACAGTTTGAGATGGCAGGAAATCCAGGTGAAAATGAAATTATAGGTTTAGTCTCAAAAGTTGGCAAAGATAGTATGAGAATTGATAGGGTATGGCCTGTAATTACACACAGGATTAGAGGAATTCCAGAGTATGTTGAGTTATTTAAAAATGCTTTTGATGATGTTAATAGTCCTTTAGATATAAACATTACACATATTGTTAATTCAATTGCTGCATTTGAAATTCATGAATGGACATCTTTTGACTCTCCCTTTGATGAATATTTGAATGGAGATAAACAAGCTTTAACTTTAAAGCAAATAAATGGCATGAACTTATTTTATGGAAAAGCAAACTGTAGTTCTTGTCACTCAGGATCTTTGTTGTCAGATCAAAAATTTCATTCAATAGGAATTCCCCAATTTGGTCCTGGAAGAACCCGGCCTTTTGATCCCTATGCACGTGACGTTGGACGAATGGTTGAAACTGATAATATTAACGACATGTATAAATTTAAAACGCCAGCATTAAGAAATGTTTCTTTAACAGCTCCTTACGGTCATAATGGTGCTTATCCAACTTTAAAATCAATAATTAAGCATCATTTAAATCCAATTAAAATGAATAAGAATTGGAAACCTGAATATGCAAATTTACCTAAAGCAACTTGGTTAGAAGAAATTGATTTTGTAACTTTTTCAGACAAAAGAGAACAAGACAGAATTCTATCAAGCATTGACATACAGCCTATAGAATTGAATGATAAAGAAATTGATGAACTTGTTTCTTTTCTCAAATCTTTAACTGGCAGAAGTGGAAATCAGAGACCACTAGGTAAACCAGATAAAGTGCCAAGCGGGCTAAGTATTGATTAAGTTTTTAAATTAAACTGATAAAAACATAATATGAAAAAAATAAAATATGGAATTATTGGAGCAGGGACAATGGCTCGAGAACATATTTTAAATATATCATTAATTGATAATGCTGAAGTAGTTGCACTTGCTGATCCTCATGAAGATTCATTAAATCAATGTAAAGAAATTCTAAAAACAAAAGTTTTTTGTTTTAAAAATCATTTAGAAATGATTGAAAAAAATATTGTTGATGTGTACTTAATTTCATCTCCTAACTTTACTCATATAGAAATCTTGAAAGATGTAATCAAAACTAAAAAACATATATTAATAGAAAAACCATTATGCACTAATACAAAAGATTGCTTAGAAATAAAAAAACTAACAAAAGATTATCCTTCAGTATTTTGGACTGCAATGGAGTATAGATATATGCCGCCAGTTTCAAAGTTTATTAATGAAATTCATAATAACAAAATTGGTAATTTAAAAACTTTAACCATAAGGGAACATAGATTTCCTTTTTTAAAAAAAGTAAATGACTGGAATCGTTTTGAAGAAAATACTGGTGGTACACTTGTTGAAAAATGTTGCCATTTCTTTGATTTAATGAGATTGATTATCCAAAGTAAGCCTCTCAGTGTTTATGCGAGTGGTGGTCAAGACGTTAACCATTTAGATGAAGTGTATAATGGAAAAAAGCCAGACATCATTGATAATGCCTATGTGATTGTAAATTTTGAAAATGGAGCAAGAAGTTTGCTAGAGCTTTGCATGTTTGCAGAAAATTCTGATATGCAAGAAGAGCTTGTAGCCACAGGAAATAAAGGAAAAATTGAAACCTCAGTCCCCTCTGATGATTCAGGCAAAACCTCATCAAATATAAGAATTGGAATGAGAGATGGCAAAACACATGTTGAAAACATTGAAGTAGATAAAAAAATTCTTGAGGCTGGCCACCATCATGGATCTACTTACTATGAACACCTAGCTTTTTTGAAAGCTATTGAAAATAATTCAGATCCAGAGGTTTCATTAGAAGATGGTTTAATTGCTGTTGCTGTAGGAGAGGCTGCAGAGCAATCAATAAAACAAGGTCGATTAATAAATCTAGAAGAAATAATTAGTTAAAATAATCTGTAATTTTTTTAACTATAAAGTCACTTACTCTAATGTTTGACTCAGTTGTTACACCAGAAATATGAGGTGTTAATATACAATTCATACCTGGCTTTATCTTGTTGTAAAATTCACTCTCTATTGGTTCTTTTTCAAACACGTCTAGAGCAAAGCCAGAAATATTATTTTTGTTGTAAGCTTCAATTAAATCACTCTCATTTATTATACCCCCTCTAGAGGTATTTATTAAAATCGGTTTATTTTTCATTTGAGAAAATGACGATTTATTTATCAAATTCTTAGTTTCATCAGTTAAAGGGAGGTGTATGGAAATGATATCTGATTTTTCATATATCTCCTTTAAACTTAATAATTTAGCGTCAATTTCTTTATTATTTATCTCCTTAACATAAGGATCGTACACTAAAATCTTTAAACCATTTTTTGAAGAATACTCAGCAACTTTTTTTCCAATTGTGCCAAATCCTATTATTCCTAAATACTTTTGTTTTATTTCTGTAGATTTAATGGTTGTTCTTGGCCATTCACCCTTGATAGTTCCGTTATGAAACATTGGAATTTTTTTAATAAGAGACATGGATGAAGAAACAACATATTCAGCAACAGAATCTGCATTCATTCCTGTAGCTGGTTGAACATGAATATTTTTATTTTTGCAATATTCTGTATCAATATTGTCTAAACCAACACCCAGCCTTCCAACAAATTTTAATTTTATTGCATTTTTTAAAATATTTGAATTCACCTGAGTTTTATTTCTAACAATCAAACCATCATAATCTTGAACCATTGTTATTAGTTTTTTTTCATTTTCACACAATTTTTCATCATACATAACATCAAATTTTTTATTTAAATTTTGTAAACTATTTTGGTTGATGAATTCTGTAATTAAAATTTTAGTCATTAATTTTTTTTAAATATTAAACTAAATTAGACAAATCTTTTTTATTATTCTTGTACGTTGGCAGAGGATACTTAAATGCATGTTTTCCAATACGTCTTTCTTTAGCGTTCTCCCACAGAGATAACCATTGTTTAAAATTTTGAACTTTAAGATTTTTTTTATTTTTACTTCTAACATAAAAGTTTGGAAGCGGCTCCCTACCTGATGGTTGTCCTGCAACATTATATCTTAAATCAGCACTAATTCTAAAATCATTTGATCTATTCGGTAATGAGCAGTGAATAGAATGCTTGTGCAATAATATTATATCACCCACATTTGCCTCTAAATAAATGTGTTCCATATCATCAAGTAATTCACTATTTTTTAATTCCACCTGTCCTCTATATCCTGATACGTGGTTTAATAATCCCATTTTATTAATTTTTTTTACTGTAATCATACATCCATTCTTTTTAGTAGTTTTGGTGAAAGGAATCCATACTGTAACCATATCAGTTAATTTTTGTCCTTTAGAATTCAAAACTGCAGCGTCTTGATGCCATGGTGTTCTACCACTTAAGCCGTCATGAATTGATCCTTTTGGTAATTTGTTTTCAGGTTGTTTGATTCTAGTATTTTGAACAGGGTTAGACATTATTTCTTTGCCTAAAATTTTTTCTACAACATCTAAAATACTTTTATTTGTAATTAAATTCCATAATGATTGAGTAGCGAAATAATCACTATCTCTTTTAACATGGTCTCTAGGTAATCTTGTATTAAAGTATTGATCTAGATCATAAATATTAAGTTTTGATATGTATGAATATTTTCTTTTAAAATTTAGATTAAGAACTTTTTTAACCTCAGTTTTTTTTGCATACTTTTGAATGAGACAATCCATGACAAATTCCATATCATTTAGAACTGGTTTTAAGTCTCTTTTATAGTTAAGTATATTTTTAATAATTAAGTAACCATTCTCATATAATTTTTTTTGAAAAGTATTTGTCATTGTTAAAATTTATTTTATCATTGAAATAATTTCAATGGTTTGGTGCTGTGGTTAAATAGTTCGCGTCATGAAAAGAGGTCAACATTCTTTTTTTGTTACTAACAATATGAGGATAATACGAGATTCCTTTATAATTCCATATAACTGGTTTGTTTAAAGCATAACTTCCATAAATAAAAAAACGTTTTGGACAATTTTTCTCTATAAAGCGCTTTACTCCATGATAGGAATTTGGAGTAGATTGAAAAAAAACAACAGTTCCTTTTTTGGGTGTAAAAGACTTAACTATTTCTAGCTCATTTATTTTTGGAAATCTTCTAAAACTTTTTCTTAAATTTTTTTTAACCTTTTTCCTATAGATAGTTAGAGAGCCGCCATTCTTTTTTGGTATGTCTGTTAGATAAATTAAGAAATTATATAACCTAGTTATATCATCCCTATGAGGCCTTAATCTATACCCTCCTTTTGATACTGAAAAATCTATATCTAAATTTACTTTAGGATTAGTATAATTATTACCCAACATTTTTTTTAATTCATTAGAATTTAATTTTTTTTTAATAGTGAACTTTTTAGGATTAAAGGATTTTGGTTTATGTAAATTAACCCACGATCCATCTTTAAAATTTTTTGTGAAAAGATTTTCAATTTTTTTATAAAAAGACTTACTATTAAAAAGCTTAAAAAGTTTTGCAGAGTTAACTGAGTTTTTGATATATGAATTAAAATTTTTTGAACCTTTATTTATTCTGCTTCTACCACCCATAATCATATCATCAAATGATTTAGACTTACTAATTTCTTTAATTAATAAATTACAAATACTTTTAGAAACAACATTGTCACCAACTAAAACTGGAAAGTTACTTTTGATTTTTTTTAATTTATTTGTACTAAGCATTTAGCTGTACATACCTTCTTTCACTTTAATCATTTTATACATAAGGTCATTTAATGGCGTCTTGACACCATGTTTTTTACCTATTTTTGAAACCGCGCCACTAATAAAGTCTATTTCAGTTTTTCTCTTGTATTGAACGTCAAAAGCCATTGATGACTTGTTAGTTTGCATTGAATCTACAATTTTATTAAACATAAATAAGCATTCATCTTCAGAAACATTTACACCATCAGCAAGTGCAACTTCTCTAGTTTCTAAAATTATTTCTTTACCTAAACCACGAGATACTTCATTTGCTTTGTTGTTTATATACAAGTCGGTATGATGAAGATCAAAAATTGCAGATAAAGGTCCAATTGCTGTTAGAGCAAAAAGTTTCATCCATTTTCTTTTTTTTACATCTTCAGCCGCAATCATTTCCAAATTATGTGCAGTAAAAGTGTCAGCTATTTCTGTAATTCTTTCTGTTATTCCTCCTTCATATTCACCAATCCAAGATGGTAACGAACCATGATTCATTATATGACCTGGTCCTAAAATATTTGAAGCTTGAGTAGTTGTCCCACCAATTACTTTTTCATTACCCACAATACTCTGAATAATTGCTTCATGACCGATACCATTTTGAAAAGACATGAAGACTGTTTTTTCACCAATAATATTTTTAATACTATTTAGAGCTGGTTCTAATGCAGTTGCTTTACACATAACTATTACAGCATCTATTTTATCTAACGAAGATGGATCTGAAGTGGCTTTAACTTTTATTACTCGATCTCCGCCATGTCCATCCATCTTTAAACCATCTTTATTAATTGCATCAACATGCTCTTTCCAAACATCAATTAAAATTACATTTAAACCTTTTTCTGCAAGCAAACCACCAAACAAGCAGCCCATCGCTCCTGCACCAAGGACAGCTACTTTCAAATCTTTGTTAATCATCGTTACCTTATTTAAAATTATTTATGTATAGAAATTATATATATTATCTATAGACAATATGCAAAATAAATTATAGCTTATTATCATCATGCAATTAAAAATAGAAAAAGGAACTTTTAAAAATTATCTACTAGAAGATATTTCAGATGCGTTAAGAAAAGGATTGTCTGAAAATTTCAAAAACGTTGAGGTAGAAGTGGTAGATTGCCCAAATCTAAGAGATTGGGATTGTCCATCAGAAGGAATTAGTGGAAATCAAAAAATAATAGATGTTGGCGGAGAGCCTTATATGCATGATCCAAAATTTATTGGTGCAGAGTTTGACTATCAAGAAATATCTAAAATGATTGATTCTGAAAAATCTTATGCTTTAGGAGCTGGATCAGGTGCAATGTCATGTTTAGATGGTCATTGTGGAGAATTAGTTATTAATGAAAATTTGATAACTGATGAGTCTAAATCAATAATAGCAAGAGTGAGTCCAGACAAAAAATGTATTGTTGAAAAGTATTCTGCAAAAAAACACGGTGGACTTGGAAACATTTATTATACAGACGGCAAAAAAGGAAAAGTAATTAAAATTAAAATTAAAGGTAGAAATGGAGAACAAGGTTCTTTGCCTCAAGCAATGAGGTCTTCTTTATCAAAAAATTTAAAAATTAAAGATAATGAACATTTGTCTCTTGCTGGCGTATTTAGAGTATTAAATGGAAAAATAAGATCGCATGTGCAACCTGATTATAAAGATATTAAACACGAGTATTATGATCCAAAACAAATGAAATGTGTAAAAGATTTTCTTCAATTTTATGAACCGGTTGGACCAAAATTACAATGTTATTCTATTCTTTGGACTGGTGATCCTACTGGAGGAGAATTAAATTTAAGAGAGTCTGGTGAACATACTCATTTTCATTCTTACGAACATGACAGAGATGCAGGACATTATCATTTTGATGTATCACCTGAAGAAATAGAATATGAAGGTTATTTTAATACCGCAACAGAAGTACATAGAGTTAATAACATTTATAAAGAACTATTAAGTAAAAATAGTATTGAATAGAAAACTCAATGAGTTTAAATTTATTTAAATGAAAAGACAGTTCAAGTATCCTAAGCACTTCGAAGAACAAAAAAAAATTCCAAAACTTACTCAAAAAAGAATTCAATTAGCCGAAATATCACTTGGAGATTTTGAAGGAAGATTAGCTAATGAATTATTGAATTGGTTTTCTTTAACCCCACAACATTGGATAATGTTACATATGGTTATGCTTGCTTATTACAAAAATAAATCAATAACTAAAAATCAATTGCTTAAAGTAATTGAAAAATCATATTTAACCTCAAATGTTTATATCGATACTGCAATTAAAAAAGGTTATTTTAGAATTATAAGAAACGAGAGGGACAAGAGATCTATATTTATTTTACCTTCAGTAATTACCATTAAAACCTTTGAGGAATTTATTGATAGGAGAGATATTCTATATAAAGGAATTAAATGAAGAATATCTATACTTGGGCTGCTAAACCGGCAAGACGAACTTTGACTGTTGGGGATTTAAAAGCAGCAAAAGGAAAAAGAAAATTTACACAAGTTACAGCGAATAGTGTTGAAGAAGCCGAAGCAGCCGAAAAAGCAGGCTTTGATATGATTATATCAAATGCAAAAAATATACTTCCTGTAAGAGAAGGTTCAAAAAATTTATTTTTAACAGCTGCTTTGGTGTTGAATGAGTTTGTAACTGTAGAAGATATTATGCGTGGAGCTTTTAAAGCATTAGAGAATGGTGCGGATGCAGTTATGACACCAAGAAGTATGGATATAGTTGAAATGCTGGCTAAGGAAGATGTTCCAGTAATGGGTCATTTAGGATTAGTTCCAAGAAAATCTACTT
>CACNTU010000021.1 GCA_902623415.1 uncultured Pelagibacteraceae bacterium | reverse complement strand
GAAGTCAGAGGAAAATTTAAATACTCTTATTGATTATCGATATCAACAACACCACAAAGCCGAACGTGGAGAAAATGGTTCTGGTCAAAACCGAACGGGAAAAGGTGGTGAAGATTTAATTTTAAAAGTTCCTCTAGGTACACAGGTATTTGAAGAGGATAACAAAACTCTTCTTTTTGATTTTAATAAAAAAGGTGAAGAATATGTTGCAGCTGTTGGTGGAAAAGGAGGTTTAGGAAACACAAGATTTAAAAGTTCTACAAATAGAGCTCCAAGAAAATTTACTAAAGGCACTATCGGAGAAGAATTTACAATATGGCTTCAATTAAAAACAATTGCTGATATCGGCATTATTGGATTGCCAAATGCGGGAAAATCAAGTTTGTTAGCAGCATTAACAAACGCAAGTCCAAAAATTGCAAATTACAAATTTACAACTATTAATCCAAACCTTGGCGTAGCTTCTTACGATGATAAAGAAATTACCATTGCAGATATTCCAGGATTAGTTGAAGGTGCTCACGAAGGTATAGGGTTAGGGATACAATTTTTAAAACATATAGAGAGATGTAAGTCTTTACTACACTTAATTGATGTCACCAACTTAGATCTGAATGAGTCTTATAATCAGGTGAAAAATGAATTAAAAAGCTACAGTGCAAAATTATTAGAAAAAAAAGAACTAATTGTGCTTAATAAAGTCGATTTGATTGATGAAGAAACAGTAAATGAAGTTATAGATCATTTTTCAAAGGGTAAAAATTGTGAGATTATGACAATGACAACTCTGGAAAAAAAATCTGTATCAAAAATTAAAGCAAAGCTTTTGTCTTATGTATCTTAAAAACTCTAAAATAATTGTTATCAAAATTGGATCATCTCTTCTGGTTGATCAAAATAAAAAAATTAGGAAACAATGGTTATCTAGTTTTGCAAAAGATATTAAAAAATTAAGAAATAATAATAAAAAAGTAGTTATTGTTAGCTCTGGTGCTATTGCTTTAGGTTGCAAGAAAATGAATTATAACAAAAAAAATATCAAATTAGATAAGAGTCAAGCTATTGCTTCTATTGGTCAAATAGAGTTGATGAATTTATTTTCACAAACTTTCTCAAAGTATAAATTAAATATTTCTCAGATTTTGCTTACATTAGAAGATACTGAGGAAAGAAGAAGATCTCTCAACGCAAAACGAACTTTTGATAATCTTTTTGAACTTAGTTTTATTCCTGTAGTAAATGAAAATGACACTATTGCAACAAGTGAAATAAAATATGGAGATAATGATAGATTAGCATCTAGGGTTGCGCAAATTACAAATGCAGATACCTTAATTTTATTATCTGACGTTGATGGTTTGTATACAAAAAATCCTAAAATTTTTAAGGATGCTAAACTTATAAAAAAAATTGATGACCTGAAAAAAGATCTAAAAAAAATTTATATTAAAGGCGTAAATGAATATGGAAGTGGTGGTATGCATACAAAAATTGAAGCAGCAAAAATATGTCAGCTTGCTGGTACTAGTATGGTCATTGCAAATGGACTATATTCAAATCCTATCTCAAAAATAATTGAAAGAAATAACTGCACCTGGTTTAGTCCAAAAATTTCTAAGTTAGATGCTAGAAAAAAATGGATAATAAGTTCTGTAGCACCTAAAGGAGCTTTAATAATTGATGATGGTGCTAAAAAAGCATTAAAATCTGGAAAAAGTTTGCTAGCAGCAGGAATTAAAAAAGTTTCGGGAAGATTTAACAAAGGTGATCATATTAAAGTATTGGATAAAAAAAATAACGAATGTGCTAGAGGGTTAAGTTCCTTTACTTCTGATGAGGTGACTAAAATTATGGGTCATCACTCTAATGAAATTGAAAAATTATTAGGTTATGTTGCAAAATCAGAAGTTATTCATAAAGATGATATGGTGGAAATTTAAATGATTAAATATATGAATTTAATTGGAATAAAAGCTCGAAAAGCTAGTGAGTATAAAGTTACAACTGAAGTAAAAAATAAAGTCTTAAATGATTACGCGAAATTAATTAAGAATCAAAAAAAATTTATTATTAATCAAAATTCAAAAGATATTAATTACGCAAGAAAAAAAGGGTTAAAAGAAAACTTAATCAAAAGACTTCATTTAAATGAAAATAAATTAGATGGAATTATAAATTCTATTTTAAAAATAGCTAAATTAAGGGATCCTATAGATAGTACTTTAGAAAAATGGAAAAGACCGAATGGTTTGAGTATTAAAAGAGTTTCAATACCAATTGGAGTTATAGGGGTTATTTATGAAAGTAGACCAAATGTAACTTCAGATGTTGCTAGTCTTTGTTTTAAATCTGGAAATGTAGTGATTTTGAAAGGAGGCTCTGAGGCCATAAATTCAAATAAAGCTTTAGCTAAGCTGTTTAGAAAAGCACTTAAAAAAAATAAAGTTAATGAAAACTTTATACAATTTATTGATTCAAAACAAAGAAGGGTTGTGGATATTATGCTTTCTAAGACGAAAAAATATATCGATGTCATCATACCTCGTGGTGGAAAAAATTTAGTCAAAAAAGTTTTGGAATTATCCAAAGTACCTATAATTGGGCACTTAGAGGGGCTTTGTCATACTTATATAGATAAAGATGCAGAATTAAAAATGGCTAAAGAAATTGTCTATAACGCTAAATTAAGAAATACAAGTATTTGTGGTGCGACTGAAACTATTCTTATTCATAAAAATATAGTCAAAAAATTTAGTAATCCTATTTTGCAGGAACTTGAAAATAGTGGCTGTAAAATAATTGGCGATAAGATTTTGAAAAGTTATTACAATGGTCAAGTATATCCTGCAAAAGAAAAAGATTGGTCAACTGAATATTTATCATCAATTGTATCTGTTAAAGTTGTTAAAAATTCTGAAGAGGCAATTAAGCATATTAACAAATACGGAACTATGCACACTGACTCCATCATTACAAAAAATAAAAAGACAGCAAAATATTTCCTAAAAAATGTTAAAAGCTCAATTGCAATGCATAATACCTCAACTCAATTTGCTGATGGCGGTGAATTTGGATTTGGTGGAGAAGTTGGAATTTCTACTAATATGCTACCACCAAGAGGTCCTGTAGGTTTAAATCAATTGATTTCATATAAATATGAAATTACTAGTAATGGTAAAATAAGAAATTAAATTGAATAAAACAAAAATAAAAATTGGTGTATTAGGTGGATCGTTTGATCCTGCTCATAAAGGACATTTGGCAATTTCTAAGGAAGCAAAAAAAAGATTCAAACTCAAAAAAGTTATTTGGGCAATTACAAAAAAAAATCCATTTAAAATAGAGAGCAAGACATCTGTTGCTAACAGAATTAAATATTGTAAAAAAATTATTAGTACAAATTCATTTATTAAGGTTAAATTTTATGAAAAAATTATTAAATCAAATAAAACTATTAATTTAATCAATCATTTAAAAAAAGATAAAAACATTGAAATTTATTTTTTAATGGGTGCCGACAACCTTATTAATTTTCATAAATGGCATAAATCAAAATTAATTTCACAAAAATGTAACATCCTAGTTTTTGATAGACATGGGTATAAAAAAAATTCATTAAAATCAAAGACATTTAAGCAACTTAATAAGACCAATCTAGAGTTTATTGAGTTTAATAAAGTCAACATTTCGTCTTCTCAATTAAGAAAAATTTGATAATCTAAATTTAATTAATGGACAAAATTTCAGACCTAAAAGAAATTGTAATCAACACACTAGATCTAAATAAAGCTCAAGACATTATAACTATTGATCTTAAAGACAAAAGTTCTATGGCTGATTACATGATCATAGCAAGTGGAACATCATCTAGACATATTCAATCTTTATCAGAACAAGTTTTAGAAAAACTTAAAAATAACGGTGTAAAAGACTCAAAAATTGAGGGTAAAGAAAGTAGAGAATGGAAACTTGTTGATGGGATTGATTTGATTGTTCATATTTTTCATCCAGAAAAAAGAAAATTTTATGAATTAGAAAAAATTTGGTCAGAGCTAATTCCAAAAGAAAAAGTGATGATATGAAAAAAATTAAATTTTTATTATTAATTTTTTTTTCCGTTTTTTATTTAAATAAAACAGTTATTTCAGCTGAAATTAATATTTATAAAAAAATTGATCTTTTCGGTGAGGTTCTAGAAAAAATTAATAAAGAATATGTTGATGAGTTCAATCAATCTGAGAGTATGGACTCTGCTATCAATGGACTTTTACAATCCTTAGATCCTTATTCGTCCTACATGTCTCCTAAAATTTTTGATGAAATGCAAACAGAAACCAGTGGTGAATTTGGTGGACTAGGAATTGAAGTTAGCATGGAGGCTGGTGTGGTAAAAGTAATTTCACCAATAGATGATACACCTGCATCTAGGGCTGGATTAAAAGCTGGTGATTACATAGTCAAAATAAATGATGTCCAGGTTCAAGGAAAATCATTAAGTGAAGCTGTTGATTTAATGAGAGGACCTGTAGGTTCTGGAATAGAGTTAACAGTAAGACGAAGAGGCGAAAGAAAAGCGCTAACATTTAATATCATAAGAGAAGTTATTCAGGTTCAATCTGTAAAATCTGAAATTATAGATGAAAATATTGGATACATCAGGCTTACTTCATTTAACGATAACAGTAGTGATCAAATAGAAAAACAAATTAAAAGACTTAAAAAAGATAAAAACTTAAATTCATTTATTTTAGATTTAAGAAATAATCCCGGAGGTCTTTTATCTCAAGCAATAAAGATATCAGATTTTTTTCTGGAAAATGGAGAGATAGTTTCAACAAAAAGTAGAAAAAAATCTGAAGATAGAAAATGGTTTGCAAAAAAAGGAGATATTACCGATGGAAAAACACTATTGGTTTTAATTAACTATGGTTCAGCATCTGCATCTGAAATTGTTGCTGGAGCTTTAAAGGATCACAAAAGAGCAATCATCGTTGGTGAAAATAGCTTTGGCAAAGGTTCTGTCCAATCCATTATTCCTTTAAAAAATCGTGGTGCTATCAGATTAACTGTCGCAAAATATTATCTTCCTTCTGGAAAATCTATTTCTGAAGTAGGTGTTAGACCAGATATTGAAGTAAATGAAGAAGGTGATGATTTTAGAATAAAAACTGATACTGATAATCAATTAAACTACGCTATTAAGTTACTTAACGGATAATATGAATAAAAATTTAAAAGATTTACCACTGAGAAGTGGGGTCGGAATTGTGTTATTAAATAAAGAAAATAAAGTATTCGTAGCAAAAAGAATAGATAATCCTAAAAATTTTTGGCAAATGCCTCAGGGCGGTGTTGATGAGGGAGAGGATAATTTAAAAGCTGCATTTAGAGAACTTGAGGAAGAAACAAGTATCAAAAGCGTAGAACTTATAAAAGAATTAGATGGTACATTAACCTATGATTTACCTGATAGATTATTAGGTATTATTTGGAAAGGTAAGTACAAAGGTCAGAAGCAAAAATGGTTTTTAATGCGATTTATCGGAAATGATAATGAAATAAATATTAATACATCTAATCCAGAATTTTTAGATTGGAAGTGGATTGACTTAGATTTAATTACTGATGTTGTTGTTGATTTTAAACATCATGTTTACAAAGAACTTAAAGAAAAAGTAAAAAAATTAATTTAGAGTTTTTAAAACTTCAACTTTTTGATCTGCTAAATATTTAGATTGATCGTTAATATCGGTTTTATTAGCCTCTTCTTCTGCCTCTTTAAGTAAATCTTGTTGCTTTGATTTATCCATATCAGCAAGATTAAAAATTGTACTTGTTAAAATAGATAGATTGTTATTTTTAAACTCAACAATCCCATCTTCAACATAGTAATTTTCATCACCTGATTTTGACAAAATCTTAATTATCCCAGGTTTTAAAATGGAAATAATAGAAATATGATCCTTCAATATTCCCATCTCTCCTTCAAAAGCAGGGACCACAACTTCTGAAACATCATCTTTTACTAAAAAAGATTTTTCAGGATTTACTATTTCAACTTTAAACTCTTCGCTCATTAAGCAGCAGCTTCTTGTTCCATTTTCTTAGCTTTTTCTATAGCTTCTTCAATTGTTCCAACCATATAAAAAGCAGCTTCAGGTAAGTGGTCATACTCACCTTTACAGATTGCATCAAAACCTTTGATAGTTGAGTCAAGATCAACAAGTTTTCCTGGAGAACCAGTGAATACTTCTGCAACAAAGAATGGTTGAGATAAAAATCTCTGGATTTTTCTTGCTCTTGCTACAACTAATTTATCTTCTTCTGATAACTCATCCATACCAAGAATAGCTATAATATCTTGTAGTGATTTATATGATTGTAGAATTCGTTGAACATCTCTTGCTACTCTATAATGTTCATCTCCAACAATTCTTGGATCTAAAATTCTTGATGTAGAATCAAGTGGATCTACAGCAGGATAAATACCAATTTCTGCAATTTGTCTTGAAAGTACAGTCGTTGCATCCAAGTGAGCAAACGATGTTGCTGGAGCGGGGTCTGTTAAATCATCAGCAGGTACATAAATTGCTTGTACAGATGTGATTGACCCTTTGTTTGTAGTCGTAATTCTTTCTTGTAGGTTACCCATGTCAGTAGCTAATGTCGGTTGATATCCAACAGCAGATGGAATTCTTCCCAACAAAGCTGAAACCTCTGATCCTGCCTGAGTAAATCTAAAAATGTTATCTACAAAGAAAAGTACGTCCTGACCTTCCTGATCTCTAAAGTATTCAGCTACAGTTAACCCTGTAAGTGCAACTCTTGCTCTTGCTCCAGGAGGTTCATTCATCTGTCCATAAACTAAAGCAGCTTTTGAACCAGCTCCTTCTTTTTTAATTACTCCAGACTCAATCATTTCATGATAAAGGTCATTTCCTTCTCTAGTTCTCTCTCCAACTCCCGCGAAAACTGAAAAACCACCATGAGCTTTTGCAACGTTATTAATTAATTCCATAATTAAAACTGTTTTTCCTACTCCTGCTCCACCAAATAATCCGATCTTTCCACCTTTTGCATACGGTGCAAGCAAATCAATTACTTTGATACCTGTTACAAGGATTTCAGTTTCTGTTGATTGGTCATTAAATTCAGGTGCAGCTCTATGAATTGGCCAACTTTCTTTGGTTTTAACTTCACCTCTTTCGTCAATTGGTTCCCCAATTACATTAATAATTCTTCCAAGAGTTTCAGGCCCAACCGGAACTTGAATAGGAGCATTTGTGTTGGTAACTTCATCACCTCTTTTTAGTCCTTCAGTAGCATCCATAGCAATTGTTCTAACAGTGGTTTCACCTAAGTGTTGTGCTACTTCTAAAACTAGTCTGTTATCACCATTTTTGCATTCCAATGCTGTTAAAATTTCTGGTAGTTCACCATCAAATTTTACGTCTACTACCGCTCCAATAACTTGTGTGATTATTCCTTTGCTCATAATTATAAACTTTCTGCTCCTGATATGATTTCTATTAGTTCTTTTGTAATTGCTGCCTGACGACTTCTATTATATTCAATAGTAAGTTTGTCAACCATTTCACCTGCGTTTCGGGTTGCATTATCCATTGCACTCATTCTAGATCCTTGTTCGCTAGCTGAATTCTCTAACATTGCTTTAAATATTTGCGTAGAAATATTCTTTGGCAATAAATTGCTTAAAATTTCATCTTCATCTGGTTCAAATTCGTAACTTTCTTCTGAACTATTTTCTTCTCCCTCATTATTTAAAGGGATAATTTGCTGTGCTTGAGGAATTTGAGTAATTACATTTTTAAATTGGTTATAAAAAATTGTACAAACATCAAATTCACCTGCCTCAAATTTTTCAATTACCATTTTCCCAACTTTGTCAGCATCAAAATAATTTGCATTTTTAGACTCTTTGAAAGAAATATTTTCAATTATTTTATCACCATAAACTCTTTTTAATTGGTCGTTTCCTTTTGAGCCTACTGTAATAATTTTAAGTTCTTTACCTTCATCTAAAATTTTTGCAAAATAACTTTTAGCTCTTTTAATAATATTAGAATTAAATCCGCCGCATAAACCTCTATCAGAAGTCATCACCACACAAAGATGAGATTTTTCTTGTCCAGTCCCTGACAATAACTTTGGTGCATTTTCTTTATCAGATATACCATTTGATAAATTTAAAATAACATTATTCATTTTTTCAGAATAAGGTCTTCCCTTCTCAGCGCTTTCTTGAGCTCTTCTTAATTTAGCTGCTGCAACCATTTTCATGGCTTTAGTAATTTTTTGTGTAGACTTTACACTAGCTATTCTTTTTTTTAGGTCGTCTAAACTTGCCATAAATTATTAAGATTTAAAATTTCCTTTTAATTGAGTGATTACCTCAACAAGTAATTTTTCTTTATCTTCCTCAAGTTTTCCTGAAGTTAAAATTGACTCGATAATTTCAGGCTTATCTGATTTACATTTTTCAATAATCTTGCTCTCAAATTCAGCAACGTCTTTTAAATCAATATCATCAAGATAACCTTTCACTCCACAAAATACTGAAATAACTTGTTCTGCAACAGTCATCGGTGAATATTGTTTTTGTTTTAAAAGTTCAGTTAGTTTAGAGCCTCTATTCAAAAGCTGCTGAGTAGATGCATCTAAATCAGATCCAAATTGAGCAAAAGCTGCCATTTCTCTGTATTGTGCTAACTCTAGTTTCATTGAACCAGAAACTTTTTTCATCGCTTTTGTTTGAGCTGATGAACCAACCCTAGATACTGATAAACCTACGTTAATTGCAGGTCTTATACCTTGGTTAAATAGTTCTGTTTCAAGGAAAATTTGTCCGTCTGTAATTGAGATAACGTTA
Organism: uncultured Pelagibacteraceae bacterium; assembly: GCA_902623415.1. Classification (GTDB taxonomy): domain Bacteria; phylum Pseudomonadota; class Alphaproteobacteria; order Pelagibacterales; family Pelagibacteraceae; genus Pelagibacter. Next base: position 4,376 of record CACNTU010000021.1, on the reverse strand, counting down.
GTTGGAATAAACGCTGATACGTCTCCGCCTTGTGTTTCAATAATTGGCAATGCAGTAAGTGATCCACCTCCATGTTCGTCACTTAATTTAGCTGCTCTTTCAAGTAATCTACTATGAAGATAAAATACATCTCCAGGATAAGCCTCACGCCCTGGAGGTCTTCTTAATAGCAATGACATTTGTCTATAAGCAACTGCTTGTTTAGACAAATCATCATAAATTATTAACGCATGCATTCCATTATCTCTAAAATACTCTCCCATAGCACAACCTGTGTATGGTGCTAAAAATTGTAAAGGAGCAGAGTCCGATGCAGTAGCAGCAACGATTGTTGTGTACTCCATAGCTCCAGCTTCTTCTAATGTTTTTTGAATTTGTCTTACTGTTGATCTTTTTTGTCCAACTGCGACGTATATACAATACAGTTTTTGTTTTTCATCACCAGATTCATTGATTTTTTTTTGATTAATAATTGCATCTACTGCAACTGCTGTTTTACCAGTTTGTCTATCACCGATAATTAATTCCCTTTGCCCTCTTCCAATCGGAACTAGACTGTCAATTGATTTAAGACCAGTTTGCATTGGTTCACTTACTGATTGTCGTGGAATAATACCAGGAGCTTTTACTTCAACCCTGCTTTTTTTAATTCCTTTATCTAATGGTCCTTTTCCATCAATAGGATTTCCTAAACCATCCACTACTCTTCCTAATAATTCTTTTCCAACTGGAGTATCAACAATATTACCCGTTCTTTTTACTACATCCCCTTCTTTAACATTTCTGTCATCACCAAAAATTACGACACCAACGTTTTCACTTTCTAAGTTTAGAGCCATACCTTTTGAACCATCTGCAAACTCTACCATTTCACCAGCTTGAACATTATCCAAACCATAAATCCTAGCAATACCGTCTCCAACTGATAAAACTTGACCAACTTCTGTGACTTCTGCTTTATCACCAAAATTTTTAATTTGTTCTTTTAATATTTTTGTAACTTCTGAAGGATTTATTTCCATTTATGCCTCTATCATTCTATTTTCGATTTGTTGTAATTTATTTTTAATTGAGGTATCGACCATAGTACTTCCTACTTGTAATACCAAACCTCCTATTAAACTTTCGTCATGTTTGTAGTTTAATTTTATTTTTGAGCTAAAATTTTTTGTTAACTCCTCTGTAATTTTTGCAATTTCTTCATTAGATAATTCTTTTGCTGATTTTAATTCTGCCTTAAGTTCACCTCTTTTTCTTGAACAAATCTCAATAAAGCTTTTAAGTATACGCTTAATAAAAAAGAAACGTCTTTTTTGAATTAAGAAACTTAAAAAATTTTTAAATAAAGAATCAAATTTATTATTTTCAGAGATTGTATTGATTGCTTTTAATAAATCTTCTTGGCTTGTAGTTGGATCTTTAATCAAATTAGAAAAATCTTCACTTTGCTCAATTAAATTAATAATAGATGAAGACTGATCTTCGATCTGATTTAAAAGATTATTTTCCTCTGAAAGTTCAAAAAGCGCAAGAGAATACCTTTCAGCTGAAGTTATTGAAAATCCGGTGTCTTTACTCAACTTGGTTCCTCTATAATGTTGATGATTATTTAAAAATCACGCCCTAAATAGCATATGACCCTTATGTCTTCAAGTAGCGGATTCGTAAAAAAGGCCTCTTTTTTGCGGTTAATTGAAGTTAATTGGATCAACATCAACTGAAAGTTTTATTCCAGAAGAAAATTTATATTTTGGAATAATTTTTGCAAAAGATCTTTGTAGTTTCATGGATTTTAAGCCTCTGATTAAAAATCTAATTCTAAATTTTCTCTTTAATCTAAATAATGGAGCATTCACTGGCCCTAATATTTTTCCTTCAATTTTATTTTCAATGAAATTTTTAAAATTAATAGCTTCTTTTTCTAATTTAATTTCATTATCTCCTGTTAAGATTAAAGAAATAAACCTTTGAAATGGAGGTAGTTTATTTTTTTTTCTTATCTCTAGTTCTCTTTCTAAAAAAATATCTGGGTTTTTATTTGTAATTTCTGAAATCATCTTAGTATTATTTTCATAAGTTTGAAAATATACCGTTGCTGGCTTTCCTGTTCTTCCTGCACGTCCTGAAAGTTGATGATAGAGCTGCAAATTTTTTTCTGCACCTCTTAAATCATGTCCTTGAGATGAAAGATCGATATCAACAACTACAATGCAATTTAAGCTTGGAAAATGAAAACCTTTTGAAATTAATTGAGTTCCAACTAAAATATGCGTTTCATTATTAATAATTTTATCTATTTTTTCTTTAGAATCTTTTTTATTCATTGTGTCGCTTGAAAAAATCTCTATTTTTTTTCCAGGGAATTTTCTTTTTACCTCTTCTGAAATTCTCTCAACACCAGGACCGCTAAAAATAAATTCACAATTGCCTTCTTTTGTACAGTCCCTTTTAAGATCGGATTTGTATCCACAATAATGACATAATAAGTTATTTTTATTTTTATGATAAACTAAATTGATACTACAATTTGGACATGTAAAACTTGTAAAACACTTATTACATAAAGCATTTGGAGAAAAACCTCTTCTATTTAAAAAAAACAAAACTTGATCTTTTTTTTCCAAATGTAAATTAACTTTTTCAATAATTTTATTTGATAGCCATGATTGTTTTTCAAGTTTAGTACTATTTAAATTAATAATTTCATAATTAGGTAAAGCTGCGTTTTGATATCTTTCATTTAATCTAGAAACCTCGTATTTACCCTTTTTAATATTTTCAAAAGTTTCTATTGAAGGAACAGCAGTAATCAAATTGATTGGAATATTTTCAAAAGATGCTCTAGAAATTGCCATATCACGAGCATTGTAGGTTATACCTTCATCTTGTTTAAATGATTGATCATGTTCCTCATCAACAATTATCATTCCTAATTTTTTAAACGGTAAAAATAATGAAGATCTTGCACCAATAATTACTTTTATTTTACCATTAGAAACCCCACTCCAAATTAATTCTTTCTTTTTTTTTGAAATACCCGAATGCCAAACTGCAGGTTTAAAACCAAAATATTCTAAAAATTTTTGTTCAAACTGACTAGTTAGACCTATTTCTGGTAATAAAATTAATCCTTGAAAACCCTTTTCTATCAGTGGTTTTAACGCTTCAAAATAAACTAAAGTTTTACCTGATCCAGTTGTGCCTTGTAAAACATGAACTCTAAATTTTTTATTTGAAATGTTCATTTTTTTTAGAGATTTATTTTGATCACTAGATAGCTTGATTAAGTTTTGTTTAACTTTGCTATCAAATATTTGATAAAGTTGAGTTTCTTTGTTCTCTACCGCATCACTACTTAAGAGCACTAACTTTAATGCCATACCTTTTGGGATAAGATTATATTCTGCAAACCAATTTAAAAAATTAATTGTATTTTTTTTTAATGGAGTAACGTCTAATTTCTTTATTACCTTTTTAGTCTTAAAATTTTTATTATTATTTTTTTCAAATTCGTCCCAAACAACACCGGTAATTTTTGATTTTCCAAAAGGCACCAATACATAATCTCCCGTTTTAAGGTTAATGCTGCTCTCGTAGGTAAACGGATAATTAAAGATATTGGGTAAAAGAATCGGATACTCCATATATTATAATATGAAAAAAAGTTAATTGCACCAACCGTCTTTTTTTATAAGTGTTGGCTTATAGTCACTCGCTACGTGGGTTTTTACCCATAATGCAATTTGTTTCTTTGAAGAACCACTGTTACATTCAGTTTCATCAAATCTCATCCTGCCGTTAGTATCATTACTTCCGTTCCTTGCTGTATACACAACTGTAACAGAATTATCGTAAGGATTTTTATATCCTTGGTCCAAAAAATATTGAATAAATATTGCATTTAAAGAATTAATGCCAGAGGCGTTATTATTAATGTTACAGTTTATTGATCTACTATTGCTTAATTTTAATGTACCACCTCCCTGAGCATCGCAAAGTTTCAAGGTATTATTTATAAATTTTATAGCTTGAGCATGTTGTTGAAGTGTTGCATTTCTTTTGGCACTTGCAGTGTATCCATTATAAGCAACCACTCCTACTGCAGCTAAAATACCGATGATGGATACAACGACTAAGAGTTCTATTAGGGTGAATCCTTTTTTACTCTGTAACATTAATGATCATTTCTTCTCTATTTTCAGAAGAACTGCATGGTGTTTTCCAACAACTGCTAAATCTCATTTCTGTAGCGCTTTTTTGACTCCAATTAACATAACCAACATCATTATTATTTGTATAACTAATACTTAGTCGGCACATTCTTTCACTTGAGTTATAAGGATTTTTCATGTCTGCAAACACACCATTCTGTCCTC
>CACNTU010000020.1 GCA_902623415.1 uncultured Pelagibacteraceae bacterium | reverse complement strand
AAAGAAATCTCTACCGAATTAGAAAAGATCGCTGAGCAACAAAAAAAAACTAAAACTGAATTAGATAACATTTTATCAAGTATACCAAACATACCTCATCAGGATGTTCCAAATGGAAAAGATGAAAATGATAATGTGGAAATTTTAAAAACTGGAAAAGTTCCTGAATTTGATTTTAAACCCAAATCTCACTACGAACTTGGAGAAAATTTAGGTATGCTTGATTTTGATCTTGCAACTAAAACAACCGGATCAAGATTTGTATTTGTTAAAAAAGAGTTAGCATTACTAGAACGAGCTTTGTCTAACTTTATGCTAGATACTCATATTGTTCAAAATGGCTACCAAGAGATTTCACCTCCATTGATTGCCTCTGATAATACAATGTATGGAACAGGCCAATTACCAAAATTTGAAAACGATCAATTTGAAATAAAATTAGATGAAGGATCTGACAGAAAATTTTTAATTCCAACTGCTGAAGTAATTTTAACAAACATTGTTAAAGATAAAATTGTTGACCAAAAAGATTTACCAATGAGATTTGTTGCTTCAACACCTTGTTTTAGAAAAGAAGCCGGCAGTTATGGAAAAGATACCAAAGGAATGATTAGGCAACATCAATTTTATAAAGTTGAGATGGTTAGTATTGTAGAAAAAGAAAATTGCTTAGAAGAATTAGAGCGAATGACTAATTGTGCAACAGATATTCTGGATAAGTTAGAGTTACCTTATAGAAAAGTGATTTTATGCTCAGGTGATATGGGTTTCAGTGCTGAAAAAACATATGATATTGAAGTGTGGTTACCATCAGAAAACAAGTATCGTGAAATATCATCATGCTCTTCTTGTTCAACATTTCAGGCACAAAGAATGAAATCAAGATATAAAAATAAAAATAAGGAAACTGTTTTTGTTGGAACATTAAATGGAAGCGGTTTAGCTGTGGGCAGAACATTAATTGCTTTACTAGAAAACTATCAACAAAAAAATGGTTCGATTATTGTTCCTAAAGTACTGCGACCGTATATGAATAATTTGGAATTGATTTCAGCTAAATAAAGTTGTTTTAATTAAATAGATAGTATAAGTATTCACATAATTTATAAGGAGATTTATGGAAGGTTCAGGAATAGGTCAGTTTATACCGTTAATTTTAATTTTTGTTATTTTTTATTTTTTCTTAATCAGACCACAGCAAAAAAAAGTTAAAGAGCACAAAGCAATGGTTGAAAGTCTTAAGAGAGGTGACAAAGTTGTTACTTCTGGTGGTATTACAGGTACTGTGGAGAGACTTATAGACAATGATAAAGTTGAAGTAGAAATTGCTGAAAATGTAAAAGTTGAAATAGTTAAATCAACTGGTATTCAAAGTCTTGTTAATACAAATACTCAAGAAGTTAAAAAATAATTATTTTTAGTTAAGTGCTTTATTTCTCTAAGTTAAGAATTTTATTTATAACTCTTTTTTCAGTTTTATTTATTTTAATTGCTTCATCAAACGTTTTTAAATTTGATGATAGTTTTTTTGATAAAAAAATTAATTTAGGATTGGACCTTCAGGGTGGATCATATCTATTACTTGAAATAGATAATGAACCTGTAATTGAACAAAAATTACAAAACCTAACAACAACAATTAGAAATTTCTTCAAAGAAAAAAATATTAAAATCAACAATATAAAAATAGATAATCAGAATATTTTTTTTAATGTAACAGATAATGATAAGCAATCTGTCTTAGATGTTTTTCAGGATGAAAATAGTGATCTTAATCCTTATTACCCAAGATTTAAATCACATCAGTTAGAAATTGAAGATACAGGTTTAAATTTTAAAGTTAGTTTTTCAAGACAGGGTTTAATTAAACTTAAAACTTCTTCTCAAGATCAAGCTATAGAAATAGTAAGAAGAAGGGTTGATGAGGTTGGAACTAATGAACCCAACATACTTAAAAGAGGAAATAACAGAATTTTAGTAGAGCTTCCTGGATTAGATGATCCAATGAGAATAAAATCATTACTTGGTAAAACTGCAAACCTTACTTTTCGTTTTGTAACAAATGATGAAAATGATCGTTTTGGTGTTGAAAAGTTAAAATTTGAAAATGGTCTAGAAGAAGCCACAGTTAGTAAAAGAATTATAATAAGCGGTGAAAACTTACTTGATGCTCAACCAAAAATGGACACGCAAGCTAACCAAACAATTGTTTCATTTACTTTAGATAGAGTAGGCGCAAAAAGGTTTGGCAAGGCAACTTCAACTGGTATTGGAAAGCAATTAGCAATTGTTTTAGATGGTAAAATTATTAGTGCACCAGTAGTTAGAGACACGATTGCCAGTGGATCTGGTCAGATAAGTGGTGGCTTTACTTTTCAAACAGCAACTGATCTAGCTTTATTATTAAGATCAGGAGCACTACCAGCACCATTAGAAATAATTGAAGAGAGAACAGTTGGACCAGATCTTGGACAAGACTCAATTAATGCAGGAATGATTGCTTTGGCAATAGGTTTTATGTTGGTGATAATTTTTATGTTCGTTAAATATAAAATTTTTGGATTAATTACTAATGTAACACTAATAGTTAATTTGTTTATTCTTTTAGGTGTTTTAACTTTATTTGAAGCTACTTTAACATTACCTGGTATTGCAGGAATTATCCTAACTGTAGGTATGGCAGTTGATGCAAATGTTTTAATTTTTGAGAGGATTAAAGAAGAACTAAAAGATGAGACTAATAATATTTTGGCTTTTGATGGTGGTTATACAAAATCAAGAACAGCAATTTTAGATGCCAATATTACCACATTATTAGCTGCAATTATTTTGTTTTTTATGGGCTCAGGTCCAGTCAAAGGTTTTGCTGTAACCTTAGGAGTTGGAATATTTACCACACTATTTTCAGTCTATTTCATAGCAAGATTGTTCACTAGTATTTATGTATCAAGAAATAAAGATAAGGAAAAATTAATCTAATGATTGCTTTTAATAAATATTATAATCACTTTAATTTACTTTCATCAGTTTTAATTGTTGTTTCATTACTACTGTTAATATTCAAAGGGCTTAATTTTGGTATAGATTTTAAAGGTGGTACTTTAATTGAATTAAGAGCTTCAGATTCTAAAATAAATGTAAGTTCATTAAGAGATAGATTTAATCAAATGGATTTAGGAGATGTCTCAGTGAAGAAATTTGGCAATGATACGGATTTTTTAGTAAAATTTGAAAATAAAGATAATAAAAAAAATATTATTGAAGAAATTAAGACTAATTTAGATAAATCTTTTGGAAATAACTATGATTTTAGAAGGGTAGAAAATGTTGGGCCAAAGGTAAGTGCTGAGTTACTAAAATCAGGAGTTATAGCAATATCTTTGTCTTTAGCATTAATGTTAATTTATATTTGGATAAGATTTGAATGGCAATTTAGTTTGGGTGCAATTTTAGCTTTGTTTCATGATGTAATTGTAACTCTAGGAGTTTTTTCACTATTTAGTTTAGAAATAAACTTATCAATAATTGCAGCTGTGTTAACAATAGTTGGATATTCAATGAATGATACTGTGGTTATTTTTGACCGTGTTAGAGAAAATCTTAGAAAATATTCTGATATTAAGATTTTTGAATTAACAAATATTTCGATTAATGAAACCTTATCAAGAACTATAATAACATCCGCAACTACTTTACTTGCTTTATTAGCAATTTATTTTTTTGGTGGTGAAATATTAAAAGGGTTTTCATTAGCAATGATACTTGGTGTTGTTTTTGGAACTTATTCCTCAATTTATATAGCTAATACTGTTTTGGTTAGATTAAGAGTTTCTCAAAAAACTGTTCTTAGAGAAGATGAAAAAAAATAATTTAATATAAGTTTTGAGCTATTACCATTGTTAGCAACATTGGTAATGATAATAGGGTATTTGTTCTTGAGAAGAGCATTGCAGTTTTAGCTGACTTTGCCTTGGTCTCTGGATCAGTTTCAACCATTCCTAAAGCTTTTTTTTGATTTGGCCAAATAACAAACCAAACGTTAAATGCCATTATAATTCCTAGCCACATTCCAATACCTATAGCTGTATGCTTAGGTACACCCGAACCTATACTCAAAGTCATTGCATCATGAAGATATCCATTAAGATAAGCAAGAATTAAACCTGAAAGAACAGTTATCGCTGCAGCCCATCTAAAATAAAATAGTGCAGCAGGAGCAATTACTTTGCCAATGGCTGGTTTTTGTTCATCTGGAATTTTTCCCATGTTTGGAATTTGAACAAAATTGAAATACCAAAGCAATCCAATCCACATAATTGCAACAATCACATGTATGTATCTAAACAACCAACTCCAGAATAATGTATCAAAAGCTATACCACCATTTAAATAAAACAATCCTAGAAACAACAATATTGCTATAGCTAATGATGTGTGAACAGTTTTTGATAATGATGACAGCAAATTACTCATGATTCTTTTTAATATACACTAAATTTAAAAAAATTTAAGTTCTTTAATCTAAGCTAAAAGAGATTTTAAAAATTGACCTGTATAACTATCTTTTACTTTGCATACTTCTTCAGGTTTTCCTTCGGCGACAATATTACCACCCTTTACACCACCTTCAGGACCCATATCCACAATATAGTCAGCTGTTTTTATTACATCTAAATTGTGCTCAATTACAACTACTGTATTTCCAAGTTTTACAAATGTATGAAGTATCTCTAAAAGCTTTTTAATATCATGTTGATGCAAACCTGTAGTTGGTTCATCTAAGATATACATCGTCCTACCTGTGGATCTTTTTGAAAGTTCTTTTGCAAGCTTAATTCGTTGAGCTTCACCTCCTGATAACGTAGTTGCTTGTTGACCGATTTTTATATAACCCAATCCAACTTTTTTAAGAGTTAACAATTTTGTTTTTATATTTGATATATTTTCAAAATACTCACACCCTTCATCAACTGACATATCCAAAACATCAGCAATACTTTTACCTTTAAATTTAATTTCTAAAGTTTCTCTATTGTATCTGGTACCCTTACATTCATCACACTGTATATAAACATCAGGTAAAAAATGCATTTCATATGTAATTACACCATCACCCTCACAAGCTTCACATCTACCTCCTTTAACATTGAAAGAAAATCTTCCTGGTTTATATCCTCTTGTTTTGGACTCAGGCAGGCTTGTAAACCAATCTCTAATAGGTCCAAAGGCACCTGTGTATGTTGCTGGATTTGATCTAGGGGTTCTTCCAATAGGAGATTGGTCAATATCAATTATTTTATCAATTAATTCTACGCCCTTATAACCTTTAAATGATTTAGGCGCTTTTCTTGCTTTATTATTTAAAGTTAAATTTAAAGCATGAAACAATGTTTGTAATATTAGGGTAGACTTACCACTTCCAGAAACACCGGTAACACAGGTAAATGTTCCAGTTGGAATTTTAAGATTTACATTATTTAAATTATTTCCACTTGCACCATTGATTTCTACAAATCTCCCATTTTTAGCTAAACGCCGTGATTTTGGAATTTCAATTGTTTTTTTATTTGCAAGGTATTGACCTGTAATACTATTTTTATCTTTTTTAATCTCATCATATGATCCTTGAGCTGTAATTTGACCACCGTTACTTCCAGCTTCAGGACCAAGATCAATAATATGATCAGCATTTTCCATTGTCTCGGTGTCATGCTCAACTACAATTACAGTATTGCCTAGATCTCGTAATCTTTTTAATGCATTAATAAGTTTAACATTATCTTTTTGGTGTAATCCAATTGAAGGTTCATCCAAAACATATAATACACCTGTTAAACCAGATCCAATCTGTGAAGCCAGCCTTATTCTTTGAGCCTCACCACCTGACAATGTTCCAGACTCTCTAGATAATGTTAAATAATCTAAACCTACATTAAGTAGAAAATTTAATCTTTCGTTGATTTCTTTTAGAACATGTTCTGCTATTTTAAATTGTCTTTTATCAAGATTATTTTCTAAATTTTTAAACCATTCTGATGCATCCAAAATAGATTTTTTTGTTACTTCGCTAATATTGAGATCATTAATTTTTACACATAAAGCTTCCTCTTTTAATCTATCACCATTACAAGCTTCACAGGCTGTATCAGATTGATATTCAGCAATGGCCTCTCTTTTCCATTCGCTATCAGATTCTAAAAATCTTCTTTCAAGATTATTAATTACACCTTCAAAGGTTTTTTTATAAGAATATTTCTCGTAACCATCGTCATAATTAAATTTAATCTCATCTTCATCTGAACCATAAAGAATAATATCTTTTATTTTTTTTGGTAATTTTTTCCATTTTTCATCTAAAGAAAAACCATAATGTTTTGCTAAAGATGCTAAAGTTTGAGCATAATATAATGTAGTTGATTTTGACCAAGGTTCAATTGCTCCATCGGCTAAACTTTTTCTTTCATCAGGAACAACTAGATTAGGATCAACATTTAATTTCATTCCAATTCCTTCACACTCTTCACACGCTCCATAGGGACTATTAAATGAAAAAAGTCTTGGCTCAATTTCCTCAATTGTAAAACCACTCTCAGGACATGCAAACTTTGTAGAGTAAATTAACTTTTCAAGTTTTCTAAATTTTTGAGGAAGTGTTTCATCCTCATATTCGACAAACACTAAACCGTTAGCTAAATTTACAGCTGTTTCAATACTTTCGGCTAATCTGTTTCCAAGTTTTGAATTTAAAACTATTCTATCTACTAAGACTGAAATATCATGTTTAAGTTTTTTATCTAGATTGGGTGGTTTTTCTATATCATATAAAACATTATCTATTTTAATTTTTCTAAATCCTCTTCTCTTGTAGCTTAAAATATCTTTTTTATATTCACCTTTACGACCCCTTACCACTGGAGCGTAAATATATATTGTTGATTTTTTTGGTAATTTTTTAACTAAATCTACTATTTGTGTAATTGTTTGAGAGGTTATTGGTTTACCTGTAAATGGTGAATAGGGGATTCCTGCTCTAGCATATAATACTCTCATGTAATCATAAATTTCTGTTACTGTTGCAACAGTAGATCTAGGGTTTTTTGAAGTATTTTTTTGTTCTATAGCGATAGCTGGACTTAACCCTTCAATTAAATCAACATTTGGTTTTTTCATTTTATCTAAAAATTGACGTGCATAAGCAGATAAACTCTCTACATATCTTCTCTGACCTTCTGCGTAGATAGTATCAAAAGCTAAAGATGATTTTCCTGACCCTGATAGACCCGTTATGACCACAAATTTGTCTTTTGGAATCTCTACAGTAACATTCTTTAAATTATGTTCTTTAGCGCCCTTAATAACTATCTTTTTCATCATAATTTTAGTTGCTTTGAGTTAATAAAATTAATATTCAGGATAATTGTGATATAATTCTAATTAACTAATTTAACAAATATTAAATATTATGGCTGGAAGTTTAAATAAAGTATTATTAATTGGTCGTTTGGGCGCAGATCCTGAAATTAAGCAAATGGTAAATGGCAAAAGTGTAGCCAGACTAAGCCTTGCAACAAGTCAATCTTGGAAAGATAAAAACACAGGTGAAAGAAAAGAAAAAACTGAATGGCACCGTGTAGTTGTATTTAATGAGGGTTTAGTTAATGTTGTTCAACAATATTTAAAAAAAGGTGCTCAAGTTTATGTTGAGGGACAACTCACAACAAGAAAATGGAAAGACGAACAATCCGGACAGGATAAATACTCAACTGAAATAGTTATACAAGGATATAATTCTTCACTCACAATGTTGGGTGGAGGAAATTCTGGTGGTGGAATTCAAAATGACACAACTCAACAAAATAATATTGAGGATTCTTCTCAAGTGTCAGATATGGATGATGAAATTCCATTTTAATTTCTATGAAAAATACTGAAGAGTTAAAAGATAAAAATATTAAATTAATCTCAATGCATGATGAGATGAGCTCATCATATCTTTCTTATGCAATGAGTGTAATTGTAAGTCGAGCACTTCCTGATGTAAGAGATGGTTTAAAACCTGTACATAGAAGAATTTTATATGCAATGTACAAAGGTGGATATGATTGGTCTAAACAATTTAGAAAATCTGCAAGAATAGTTGGGGATGTTATTGGTAAATATCACCCTCATGGTGACCAGTCTGTTTATGATGCTTTAGTTAGAATGGTGCAAGATTTCTCTATGAGTTTACCGTTAATTCAAGGCCAAGGCAATTTTGGTTCTATTGATGGTGATCCAGCTGCAGCAATGAGATATACCGAAACTCGCCTGTCAAAAGTTTCTCAATATTTAATTGATGATATTGAAAAAAATACAATTACTTTCAAAAGTAATTATGATGAAACTGAGAAAGAACCTAGTGTTTTACCAGCACAGTTTCCAAATTTATTAGTAAATGGAGCTGGCGGTATCGCTGTTGGTATGGCAACAAGTATACCTCCTCATAATTTAGGAGAAATTATAGATGGTACTTTGGCCTTAATTGATAATAAAGATATTAAAATTAGAGAGTTAATGAAACATATACCAGGCCCAGATTTTCCAACTGGTGGTGTAATTATAGGTAAAGATATAATTAAACAAGGTTACAACAATGGGAGAGGGTCCTTTAAGATAAGGGGTGAAATTTCAATTGAGCAACAAAAAAATGGACGTGAAAGACTTGTAATAACTTCTATACCTTATCAAGTAAACAAATCTGTTTTAAATGAAAGAATTGCTCAATTAGTAAGAGAAAAAAAGATTGAAGGAATAAGAGATATTAGAGATGAATCTAACAGAGAAGGTATTAGGGTAGCAATAGATTTAAGAAACGGTGTAGAACCAGAAACTATAAAGAGACAATTATATAAAAACACTCAAATAGAGAGTTCATTTGGTTTTAATACTTTAGCTATTGTTGAAGGAAAACCACAAACTTGCACACTAAAAGATTTTTTATCTAATTTTTTAACTTTTAGAGAAGATGTTGTAATTAAAAAAACTAAATTTGATCTTCAAAAAGCTGAGGACCGTGCTCATATATTAATAGGATTATCTGTTTCAGTTGAAAATTTAGATAAAATAATAAAAATTATTCGATCATCCAAAACACCTGATGATGCTAAAATAGCAATTTTAAAATCAAAATGGAAAATAAATAAATCACAAAAATTAATTTCTTTAGTAGAGGGAAAAAAGGGCAAAAATCTTTATTCTTTATCTGAACCACAAGTTTTAGCTATTTTAGAATTAAGACTTCAAAAATTAACTGCATTAGGAATAAATGAAATCGAAGTTGAAATTAAAAAACTATCTGAGCTAATAACTAAATATAAAAAGATTATTTCATCAAAAAAAGAACTTTTAAAAGTAATTAGTGAAGAATTAAAAAATATTAAAGAGAAATTTGCTATACCAAGAAGAACTAAAATTATTGATGCTGTTTTAAATTATGATATTGAAGAAACTATCCAAAAACAATCGGTAATAATTACAGTTACATTACAAGGATACATAAAAAGAGGTTCTTTGGATGGAGTTAAAAAACAAAAAAGAGGTGGTAAAGGAAAATCAGGCATAACAACCAGAGATCAAGACTCTGTTGTTCAAACATTATCCGTAAATACTCATACTTCAGTACTCTTCTTTTCTACCGAGGGTTTAGTTTATAAGATCAAAGCATGGAAAATCCCAGAAGGGTCATCATCGTCTAAGGGCAAGTCTTTGTTTAATATTTTACCTTTAAAAAACCATCAAGCAATAAGCTCAATTATGCCAATGCCTGAAGATGAAACAGACTTAAAAAATTATCAAATAATTTTTGCTACAGCGCAGGGAAAAGTACGAAAAAATAGTTTAGAAGATTTTTCATCAATAAATGCATCTGGAAAAATTGCGATGAAATTAGATAACAATGATAAAATCGTAGGTGTTAAAATTTGCAAAGATGATCAGGATATAATTTTAAGCACAAAATTTGGAAAATGTATTAGATTTGAGACAAAAAAGCTAAGAGTTTTTAAAGGTAGATCTTCTAAAGGAATTAAAGGAATAGAGTTAGCATCAAATGATCAAATAGTATCTTTATCAGTTATTGATAATGATAAAAATAATAAAAAAGAAAAAAAATCAAAAGATGTAAAATCTGAATTAAAAGCGAGAGAGAAATTTGTTTTATCAATAAGTGAGAATGGTTATGGTAAAAAGACCTCACACTTAGATTACAGAGTTACTAACAGAGGTGGAAAAGGTATTATAGGAATAGTAAATTCACCAAGAAATGGAAATATTACTTCATCCTTTCCTGTTTTTGAAGGCGATGAAATTTTAATTTCTACGAATAAAGGTAGAGTTATAAGAGTTGCAGTTAAAGAAATTAGAACCGCAGGTAGAAATACTCAAGGAGTTAGAATAATTAAGTTGTCAGGAGAAGAAAAAGTTGTTTCAGCTATTAAAATTGATGATAATTTAATTTAATGAGTAAAATTGCAATTTATCCTGGAACATTTGATCCAATTACTTTTGGACATATAGATGTAATAAAAAAATCACTAAAACTATTCGATAAGGTAGTTGTAGGTGTTTCTGATGAAAGTAATAAAAATTATTTATTCAGTTCTGATGAAAGAATAGAAATAGTGAATAAAGCTTTATTTAAAGATCTAAAGCTAAATAGAAAAAAAATTAAAGTAGTATCATTTGGCTCTTTAACTACTGATTTATGTAAAAAATACAAATCAAACATTATTCTAAGAGGATTAAGAGCTGTATCTGATTTTGAATATGAATTTCAATTAGCTGGTATGAATAGGAAATTGAACCAAAATATTGAAACAATTTTTTTAATGTCTGATTTAGAAAATCAAATTATTTCATCTAGATTTGTTAAAGAGATTGTTAAATTAAAAGGTGATATTAAAAAATTTACTACCAAAAGTACGATCAAGTCTTTAAAAGAGAAATATGAATAAAATTTTTATTAAAATACTTATTTTGCTTTTTTTTATTACTAATCAATCAATAGCTGAGGAGAATATAATGATATTAAAATTAAAAGATGGTGACGTTAAAATTGAATTGTTTGAGGATGTTGCACCAAATCATGTTAAAAGAATTAAGGAATTAGCAAATAGTGGTAAATACGACAATGTAGTTTTTCATAGAGTAATAGATGGGTTTATGGCTCAAACTGGCGATGTTAAATTTGGAAATTCAGAATCTAAAGATTTTGATCTTAGAAGAGCTGGAATGGGTGGATCAGATTTTCCTGACTTAGAGCAAGAATTCAATAGTCTACCACATGATAGAGGAACTTTATCAATGGCGAGAGCTCAAGATCCAAATAGTGCTAATAGTCAATTTTTTATTTGTTTTCAGCCAGCTCCCTTTTTAGATAGACAATATACAGTTTTTGGAAAAGTGATCGAGGGAATGGAATTTGTTGATAAAATAAAAAGAGGTGATCAAAACAATAACGGTGCTGTAACTGATCCAGATAAGATTATTAGTTTTAAATCCCAATAAATTTTAATGGCATTAAAAAAATTTGCCTTTAACGTTTTAAAAAAAGATAAATTTGCAAGATGTGGTTTAATCGAAACTCATCGAGGAAATATACAAACACCTGCCTTTATGCCTGTTGGAACTAAAGCTACTGTAAAGGCTTGTACAATAGATGATATTAAAAAAACAGGTTCAGAAATAATACTTTCAAATACTTATCACCTAATGATACGCCCAGGTGTTGAAAGAATTAAATCTGCTGGTGGGCTTCATAATTTTATGAATTGTGATTTACCTATATTAACTGACTCTGGTGGTTTTCAAGTAATGTCTCTTTCAAAATTGAATAAGATTGATAGAGAGAAGGGTGCCATATTCAATTCTCATGTTGATGGTAAAAAATTTTATTTAAGCCCTGAGGAGAGTATAAGAATACAATTAGGTTTAAATTCAGATATCGTAATGATTATGGATGAATGTCCTAAGAAAACTAATGATTACAATATTATTAAAAAATCTATGGATCTTTCTCTTTATTGGGCTGAAAGGTCAAAAAAAGCGTTTGGTAATAATCCTCATAAAGCTTTATTTGGAATTGTTCAAGGAGGTCTATTTAAAGATTTAAGACTTAAATCACTTGAAGAATTAATTAAAATTGGCTTTGATGGTTACGCTATTGGAGGATTAGCAGTAGGTGAGACACAAACTGAAATGTTTGATGTTTTAGATGATATCAAAGAATATTTACCTATAGAGAAACCTCACTATTTAATGGGTGTTGGGACGCCATCAGATATTTTAGGTGCAGTCAGAAGAGGCATCGATATGTTTGATTGTGTGTTACCTACCAGATCTGGAAGAACAGGTTTAGCTTTCACATGGGATGGAAGAATAAATATTAAAAATAACAAATATCAAATTGATAATAGTCCACTTGATCCTAATTGTGAAAATCTCAATTTAAATAAATATTCTAAAAATTATTTAAATCACTTATTTAATACCAATGAAATACTAGCTTCAATGTTGTTGACACTACATAATATAAATTTTTATCAAGAATTAATGACTGAAATAAGAAAAAATATCAATAATGGGACATTTGATGAATTTCACAACAAATACGTTGATAAGTTGTAGAATTAAACGGTGTGCTATTTTGTGTATAAATATAGAAATAAAATTGTCAATTTAACAAGATTAATTGATTAAAACTTTTATATTCAACGAATTGAAATATTAAAATTTATCTGTATATAAACACTATTCATTTTAAAAAAATGAATCAATTTTGTGGGCCGTTAGCTCAGTTGGTAGAGCAATTCCCTTTTAAGGAATGGGTCGATGGTTCGAGTCCATCACGGCTCACCATTAATTGATTTAACTTATTTCAATTGGTGGATAGTCTAAGATTACATCATTCATTTTTTCATTAAGATCTTTAATTCTGTTATCTGACGAAGGGTGAGTACTCATAAATTCAGGTGGTTCTTTACCTTTATTTAACGATTTCATCCTCTCCCAGATCTTAACTGTTTCACGAATATCATATCCAGATAGTGATGAAAAAATCATTCCTAAATAATCAGCTTCACTTTCTTGTTTTCTGTTAAAAGGATTTAATAAGCCTATCTGAGTTATTAAACCTACAGTATTCATTCCTGTAGTTCTGTTTACTTGAGATAGTTTTCCCCCACTAAAAATATCAATTAATTGTGCACTCGTATTAACAAGAGTTGCTCGGCTTGCTCTTTCTACAGAATGTTTTGCAACAGCATGAGCTATTTCATGCCCCATTACGGCCGCTAAACCATCAGTATTTTTAGTTGCATCTAATATCCCTGTATAAACGGCTATCTTACCTCCAGGCATACACCATGCATTTCTTACTTTTTTTTTATCAATTAATATATATTCCCATTCAAAATTTATAGTAGGATCCTCTAGACCAGCTCTATAAAAATACTCAGAAATTGAGTTTTCCATTCTTCTACCAATTTCTTTAATTTCATTTAGAGTTTTTACGTCATCACTCATTTTTTCTTTTTCTTTTATTTTTTCATAAACAGCGGCTGCTTGAGCATTTAGTTTTGCTTCAGAGACAATTTTTAATTGTTTTCTGTCTGTAATTGGTGCAGTTGTGCAAGACGTTAAAAATAAACTTCCACATCCACAGCTAATATAAGATAAGAATTTTCTTCTATTCATAATTT
>CACNTU010000019.1 GCA_902623415.1 uncultured Pelagibacteraceae bacterium | reverse complement strand
CAACTTTTTGACTATCACCCCATGCTTTCATTACATTTGGATCATTAACGGAGACACAAATAATTTTTGTTTTACCTATAATATAATTTTTAATTTTTTCTAAATTATTTTCTAATATATCATAATCTTCTTTTTCATTCAAAATAAACCCGAGTTTTTTTGGTAAATCAGATTTTAAATTAATAGCTTTGGAAACAGCATCAGGAAATTTACATGGATGTGCAGTTGCTAGTACAATATTATTTCCTCTTAGGTTGTGTTTGTCGAAAGCACCATATCCAATTGCTGTATGTGGATCTAAAACTACAGAAAATTTTTCGTACACCTTTTTAATGACCTCCAAAGTCTCATTCTCACTCAGACTAGCTGATAAAAAATTATCTCTAATTTTATTTAATTTATCATCACCAATTAAATATTTTCCATTCTCTTTAATATTTTTCATATCTAATGTAGTCTGTTTATCATCCTCATTATTAAGATCGAATATAAGTCTCTCGAAATTACTAGCTATTTGAATATCCATACTAGGAGAAATAGTTTCTGAAACCTTTTCCACATCATAACTACCTTTTGATATTGCTCTGTGTAAAATGTCGTTTTGATTAGTTGCAACAATTAATCTATTTATAGGCAGGCCCATTTTTTTGGCTAAATATCCGGCATAAACATCTCCAAAATTTCCTGTTGGTACTGAAAAATTTGTTAGTTGACCTGTATTTTCAACTAATAAATAACTATAAAAATAATAAACACTTTGAGCAATAATCCTCGCCCAATTAATAGAGTTTACGCCTGACATTTTAATGTCATTAGAAAATTTCTTATCTGCAAACATGGATTTAACCAGGTTTTGGCAATCATCGAAATTTCCTTTTATAGCAATATTAAATACATTTTCATGTTTACCTGTTGTCATTAATTTTCTTTGCACTGGTGAAACACGATTATCTGGATGAAGCACAAAAATATTAACATTTTTTTTACCTTTAATCGCATCAATTGCTGCTGCGCCAGTGTCTCCTGATGTAGCAACAACAATATTAATTTTTTGATTTTCATTGTTTAGATAATATTCATAAAAATTACCTAAAAGTTGCATAGCAACATCTTTAAAAGCTAATGTAGGACCATGAAATAGCTCTAATACCGTTTTGTCTCCAAGTTTCATTAAATCTACAACGTTATCTTTTCTAAATGTAGAGTAAGATTTATCAATAATGTTACTTAATTCACCCTCAGACATAAAATTACCAATAAATGGATAAACTATCTTTTTAGCTAGCTCTCGGTAGCTTAGTTTTTTAAAATCTTTAACTTCATTTTCGTTATATTTCGTTAATTTTTCTGGAATAAATAAGCCTCCATCATCAGCAAGACCTTTGATAAAAACGTCTTTAAATTCAAACGTTTTTGATGTGTCTCTTGTACTTACGTATTTCATTTAATAATTTTTTTTCCTAAAATATAAATATATTAAAAGGATTGAAATCGCCATAGAAAACCAGGTAATTGCATACTTCTTGTGATTATTTGAAATTTTAGCAGTAATTACTCTTGGTATTGGAATTTTAAATTCACCGTTTAAATAAATTACATACTCTGAAAAATTTCTTCCAGTGAATTTAAAAATATCTTCTCTATTTAAAGTAAACCAATAATTTTTCTCAATATCGTTTTCTGGCTTAAACGTACTTGCTTTAGTTTGCAGCATAAGAGTGCCAATTATTTGATTTTGATTAACTAAATTTATTTCAGGTAAATTTTTTTTTTCAAATGGTATCCATCCCCTATTCAATAAGTAATTTACGTCGCCAATTTTTATTGGATTAATTACTTCAAATCCAGGTTTGCCTGTATCATTTAAATTGTATAAATATATTTGTTTATCAAAATCAATTTCTCCGCTTGTCTTTATTCTTAGATAATTTTTTTTTTCAATGTTAGATAATTCCACAGGATCGTTTTTTAAAGAATTTTCTATTTGCTCAATTAAATCTAATTTCCAATTTAATCTATAGATCTGCCAAAACCCAAGAGAGAGCAGAATCAAAATAATAAAATAAACAAAAACTGAAAATAGTAATTTATTCTTCAAGGATAAATATTAACTTCCCCAAATATAAATTGCAGCAAATAAGAATAGCCACACTACGTCAACAAAATGCCAGTACCAAGCAGCCGCTTCAAATCCAAAATGGTGATCTTTAGTAAAATGACCAAGTCTTCCTCTCCACAAACATACTGTTAAAAATATCGTTCCAATTATGACGTGAAAACCATGAAAACCTGTTGCCATATAAAATACAGCTCCATAAATATGGCCTGAGTAAGTAAAAGTAGCGTGATGGTATTCGTACGCTTGCAATAATGTAAAAAAGAAACCAAGAATAACAGTCAGTGTTAAACCTTGTATAAAGCCTTTTCTATCATCTTCTAATAAAGCGTGATGAGCCCAAGTAACAGTTGTTCCTGATAATAATAAAACTAAAGTATTTATTAAAGGAATGTCCCAAGGATCAAATGTTTCAATATCTTTTGGTGGCCATACATTTCCAACAAATTCATTTGGAAATAAACTTATATCAAAGTAAGCCCAAAACCATGCAACAAAGAACATTACCTCTGAAGCAATAAATAAAGTCATTCCATATCTATGATGAATTTGAACAACTGGAGTATGATGACCTTGATGCTCAGCTTCAATAACTACATCTCTGAACCACATGTACGCACCATAAATTAATAACGCTAAACCTAGATACATTCCCCAGGAAATACCGTTATGCATATAAAAAATTGCACCTATTGCTAATACTAAGCATGCAAAAGATGTATAGATTGGCCAAGGGCTTGGATCAACTAAGTGGTAATCGTGTTTTTTTTCTGCTGACATTTTTTCGTGATTATGATTGTTTATAGTAATCTGTCGAGAAAAAAGTGTACGACATAGTTACATCTTGTAGATTTTTTGTTGTTGGGTCGTTCACAAGGTCAGGGTCTAAATAAAAAGTCATTACGTAAATTGCTTTCTCTCCAGCCTTCAACTCTTGTTTTTCAAAGCAAAAACATCCTAATTTACTATAATATTTACCAAAACTTGCCGGTGAAACATTGAAACTTGCTACACCATAAGTCGTCTCGTCTCCAATATTCTCAACTTCAAATTCAATTCTGTTGACCTGGCCAACTTTCACATCAATCACGTTTGATTTTGCTTTAAAATTCCATTCAAGATTGTTTACATTTGTATCAAACCTCACGCTAACAACCTTATCTAATACTATTTTAGGAGCTTCTTTAGATACCTGGGTTGTTCCTCCGAAGCCTGTAACTCTACAGAATAAATCATACAAAGGTACTGCTGCAAAAGATAATCCCAACATAAGGACAAAAATCCCAGCTAAAAGTAAAGGAGTTAATGTTTTGCCTTTAATCATATCTGTCTATCAAATACTCCTACATTGTATAAAGTAAAAACAAATAAAAATACCATAAACGCTAAAATTGCTATTGCAGTTATAATATTTTTTTTCTTTGTTTTTTTGTCAGGTATTATCATAAAATTTTATCAATTAAAAAAAGAACAAAAATTAAAAATAAATACAAAATTGAATATCCAAAAATAGATTTTGCTTTTTTTGCATCAAATTTGTTTTTTTTAAATTTATAAAGGTCGAAACATAAATAATTATAATAAATTGTCAAAATTAAAGATGGGATTAAAAAAGTTATACCCACAAAGCCAATTGCAAAAGGTAAAACAATTACTGGTAACATTGTTAAAGAATAGACAAATATATTTAATTTTGTACTCTCAACACCGTTTGTTAGTGGAAGCATTGGAATTTTCGCTTTTTTGTAATCATCTGATTTATACAAACTTAAAGCCCAAAAATGTGAAGGCGTCCAAAAGAATATAATCAAAAAGAATGTAATTGGCTCAAAAGTTAAAGAATTGGTAGCTATAGTCCAACCAATCACTGGGGGTAATGCTCCTGCAGCCCCTCCTATCACTATATTTTGTGGAGTTTTTCTTTTTAACCAAATTGTATAAACAAACACATAAAACAAAATAGTAAAAAGTAATAAACTAGCTGATATTCTGTTAGAATAATAATCAAGCGCAATTACAGAAAAAATCGAAAGAGAAATTCCAAATACTAGTGCTTGATTTCTATTTACCTTACCTGTCGGAATTGGTCTCAAACAAGTTCTTGTCATAAGGGCATCTAGGTCTGACTCGTACCACATATTTAAAGCCCCGGCTGCCCCTGCTCCGATGGAAACTAAAATTATTCCAATGATTGCATCTTTTGTTGAAATTATATTAGGAGCCATTAACAATCCAACAGCGCATGTAAATATAACCAAAGACATTACTCTTGGCTTCATTAATTTAAATAATTCAGATAAATTAAAGGCGTCTTCTTGAGATAAGTTTCTATTTTTTAATTTAGACTTAATCATTTATTTAAAGTTAAAAATCTTATTTGCTAAATTTAGCTCGTAGATTTTTCAACACCCTCTTCATCTTCAAACTTTGGTAATTCTTCAAAAGTATGAAAATTAGGTGGAGACGGCACAGTCCATTCTAAAGTTGTAGCGCCTTCTCCCCATGGGTTTTGTGCCGCAGCCTTTTTCTTATAAAACGCATAAGCAAGGTTTATAAAAAATACTACCAATCCAATTACAGATATATAAGAACCAATTGAAGAAATATAATTCCATCCCGCAAAAGCATCTGGATAGTCAGCATATCTTCTTGGCATTCCTGCAAGGCCTAAGAAGTGTTGTGGGAAGAAAACTAAGTTTACTCCAATAAACGTTAACCAGAAGTGTAATTGACCCATCCATTCTGAATACTCGTAACCAGTCATTTTTCCAAACCAATAGTAAAATCCTGCAAAGATTGCAAACACAGCTCCTAATGATAAAACGTAATGAAAATGAGCAACGACATAATATGTATCATGCATTGCAGTATCAACACCTGCATTCGCAAGAACTACACCTGTAACTCCACCGACTGTAAATAAAAATATAAATCCTAAAGCCCAAACCATTGGAGTTTTGAATGAAATCGAACCACCCCACATAGTTGCTATCCATGAAAATATTTTTATACCGGTTGGAACTGCAATGATCATTGTTGCAGCTAAAAAGTATGCTTTTGTATCTGTGCTTAAACCTACTGTGTACATGTGGTGAGCCCACACAACAAAACCAACTATTCCAATTGCAACCATTGCATAAGCCATTCCTAAATATCCAAAAACTGGTTTTCTAGAAAATGTTGAAACAATATGACTGATCATTCCAAAACCTGGTAAAATTAAAATATAAACTTCTGGGTGACCAAAGAACCAAAATAAATGTTGGAATAGTACTGGATCTCCTCCAGTTTGTGCATCAAAGAAAGCTGTTCCAAAGTTCCTATCTGTAAGAAGCATCGTAATTGCTCCTGCTAAAACTGGTAATGATAACAATAATAAGAAAGCGGTAACTAATATTGACCAAGCAAATAATGGCATTTTATGAAGTGTCATGCCAGGTGTTCTCATGTTTAAAATTGTAGTAATAAAGTTTACTGCACCTAAAATTGAAGAAGCTCCAGCTAAGTGTAGACTTAAAATTGCAAAATCCATTGCCGGACCTGGTTGACCTGCTGTAGATGATAATGGAGGATAAATAGTCCATCCTCCTCCTACTCCTGTTTGACCTGGAGGGCCATCCATGAAAATCGACATTATTAATAATATGAAAGATGTAGGTAGTAACCAGAATGAAATATTGTTCATTCTTGGAAATGCCATGTCTGGAGCACCAATCATTATTGGAACAAACCAGTTACCAAATCCACCTATCATTGCCGGCATAACCATAAAGAAAATCATTATCAAACCATGACCAGTAACCAAAACGTTATATAGATGATAATTTCCACCTAAAATTCCATCACCTGGATGCATCAATTCCATTCTCATTAAAACTGAGAATGCAGTACCAATCACACCTGCGATAATTGCAAATATTAGATACATAGTTCCAATATCTTTGTGGTTAGTTGAATAAGCCCAACGTTTCCAACCAGTAGGTGTATGATGATCGTCGTGTGATGCTGTTTGTGTATACATATTATTTACTCGCTAGTTTTTTAAATTGATCTTCTTCATTAATTTCTTTTGCAAATTTTACTTTGGCGTCTAACAACCAATCTTGATATTCTTCTTCAGTAACTACCCTAACTTCAATTGGCATAAACGCATGTTTAATTCCACACAATTCAGAACATTGACCATAATAAGTTCCAACTTTTTCTGCTTTAAACCATGTCTCATTTATTCTCCCAGGCACAGCGTCTCGTTTTACCCCAAATGAAGGAAGTGCCCATGCATGCAAAACATCATTAGCAGTGATCATTACCTTAACAACTTTATTTACTGGTACAACCAGTTCATTGTCTACAGCTAAAAGTCTTGGCTCGTTTTCTTTTAAGTCTTTAGTTTCAATCATGTAAGAATCGAAGAATATATTTTCGTCTGGATACTCATATCCCCAGTACCATTGGTATCCTATTGCTTTAACAGTTATATCTGCTTTTGGAATTGCATCTTGTTTGTATAAAATTTTAAATGATGGAACCGCCATCACGATCAAAATTAAACATGGAATTAAAGTCCATAAAACTTCAACAGCAACATTATGAGTTCTTTTCGATGGAACTGGATTTGCTGAAGCTCTAAATCTTATACAAGCATAAACCATCAGAAATAGAACAAAAACACTAATTGCAATTATAATTGGTAACAACAATTTATCATGAAAATTAACTATATCTCTCATAGTCTCGGAAGCAGCCATTTGAAAACCTAGTTGCCAATCGACTGGTTGATTAGCGGATGCGCTTGAAGTGATAAAGAGTGTTAGAAATATATATAAAAATTTTTTCATTTTTTTACCCTATATAGAGCGTCTTTTAAAAAAATACACTTTTACTTTTAGCGACAAAATATCAATTAATGGCGTAATTTATAATCGATAAGGCAGAAATTACAGCTGTTTCAGATCTCAAGATGTTTTCATTGATTTTAATTGGTTGAACACCATTAAATTTAAGAATCTCTTCCCTTTCTTCCTCAGAAAAATCTCCCTCTGGTCCTATGATTACGCAAGTGGGTTTACTTGCTAACTTTGTAAGATCAATTTTTGTGTTGGTAGTGTTGAGATCAGTAAATATCAAATCCATATCATTGCTTAGAAAATTTTTTAATTTTTGAGGATCCTCAATTGATGGAACTGTTATTCTATTTGACTGTTCAGCTGCTTCTATAATTACTTTTTCCAATCTCTCTTTATTAACCTTTCTAACAATAGTTCTTTCAAAGATAATTGGCAAAAACTTAGTTACACCTAGCTCTGTAGCTTTTTGGATCATAAAATTAAAGTAATTTGATTTGATTGGAGAAAAAGCTAACCAGAGTTCTTTGATATTTTCTTTCTGTCTTAATTGCTTCGTAATATTAAACTCAACTATGCTTTTAGTTATATTTAAAATTTTCGCTTCCCATTCTCCACTATTATTAAATAAAGAAAAAACTTCATTTTCTTTAATTCTCATTACTTTAGCAACATAATGAGATTGAGATTTGTCAAGTTTGTCAGTCAAATTAAGAGATAAACTTTTTGAATAAAATAATCTAATGTTACTCATATTGATAAGTTAGTTTATGAAAAATATTAAAGCAATAATTTTTGATGCTTACGGTACCTTATTTGATGTCAATTCAGCTGCTGAAAAATGTAAAGACAAAATCGGTGATAAGTGGGAAGGTTTCGCCAATTATTGGAGAACCACACAATTAGAATATACTTGGCTGAGAAGTTTAATGAAACGTCATAAGGATTTTTGGCAAGTGACAGAAGAAAGTTTAGATAAATCTATGAAAACCTATGAGATAGACTCTTCTATGAGAAAAGAGTTATTAGATCTATATAAAATTTTATCAAACTTCGAAGAAGTCCCTGAAGTTTTAAAATCATTAAAAGAAAAAAATTATAAACTTGCTATTCTTTCAAATGGTACTCCTAATCTTCTTAATGAATTAGTTAAGAGTAATAATTTAGAAAATATATTTGATGACATTTTTTCGATTGAAGAAGTTGGGATTTATAAACCTGACTCTAAAGTTTATGATCTTCCAATAAATCAATATCAAATTCAAAAAAATGAAGTTATGTTTTTAAGTGCAAATACGTGGGATGTTTCGGGTGGTGGAAATTATGGTTATAATTCTATTTGGGTTAATAGAAATAATAATATTTTTGACAATCTAGATTATAAACCGAAACATCAAATCGAGGACCTCAGTAAGTTACTTGATATAATATAAAAAATTCTTATGTACGAAATATGAAAAATATTGAAGTAAATAAAATTATAGACCCTATTCCAGCTTCTGACGGTGCTGGAGTTAAATTAAAAAGAAGTATTGGTGTTGAGCCAAATTACTTTGATCCTTTTTTAATGTTGGATGAATTTGGATCAGAAAATAGTGAAGATTATATTGCAGGTTTTCCACCCCACCCTCATCGAGGAATTGAAACGGTTACTTATATGTTAGCTGGAGATTTTGAGCATAAAGATAGCACAGGTGGTGAGGGTAGAATGACTGCAGGAGATGTTCAGTGGATGAAAACAGGAAGCGGGATTATTCATTCAGAAATGCCTGCAATGAAAGAAGGTAAACTTCATGGATTTCAATTGTGGATCAATATGCCTGCTAAATTAAAAATGAGTAAGCCTGAATATATTTATATTGATGCTGATAAAATGAGCGTTCATAAAGATGATGATAAACAAGTAAAAGTAATAGCTGGGAAATTTGAAAAAGCTGAAGGACCAGTAAATGGTCATAACGTTGAACCGATTTATTTTGATGTTGAGCTTAATAAAGATAAAGAATTTAATTTTAAATTACCATCTACCCACAATACTTTTATTTATTTAATTAATGGAGAAATTGAAATTGGTAAAAATAAACATGAAAACGTTAAAGACAGTACTTTAATACTTCTAACTAAGGGAGAGGACTTAATCGTTAAGGCTAAATCAAATACTAAGTTTTTATTGATTTCGGGTAAACCAATAAATGAGGAAATAGCTAGAGGTGGGCCATTTGTGATGAATACTAAAGCAGAAATCTTGCAAGCAGTTCAAGATTATCATAATGGTACGTTTGTAAAATAAATTATGAAAGCTGTAGAAATTAACAAAACAGGTGGACCAGAAGTTTTAGAAGTAAAAGATATTTCGTTAGATAAGCCAGGTCCTGATCAAGTAACCATTGAACAAAAAGCGATTGGTCTTAATTACATTGATACTTACCATAGATCAGGTTTGTACCCATTAAAACTACCGATTGGTTTAGGTTTGGAAGGTGCTGGAGTTATTACTGATATTGGAGAAAATGTAAAAGACTTCAAAGTTGGTGATAAAATTTCTTATGCAGGTATTCCTTTGGGTTCATATTGTTCTCATAGAAATTACCCAACTAAGAATTTAGTAAAAGTACCAAATGGTATTGATCTTGAGGTAGCAGCAACCTTGATGACAAAAGGTTTAACAACTTTTTATCTTTTGTACAAAACTTATCCCGTCAAATCAGGTGAAACAATATTATTTCACGCAGCCGCAGGTGGTGTTGGTCAAATTTTCGGACAATGGGCAAAAAGTTTAGGTTGTACTGTTATAGGTACAGTTGGATCAGATGAAAAAGTGAACATAGCAAAAGAAAATGGTTACGATCATGTAATCAATTACAATAAAGAAGATTTTGCAAAAAAAGTTTTGGAAATTACAAATGGTAAAGGCGTCCCTGTTGTATACGATGGTGTTGGTAAAGATACTTTAGATGGATCAATCGAGTGTCTCGCAATAAGAGGAATGATGGTTTCATTTGGAAACGCATCAGGACCATTGTCAGATATTAATGTGCCAAAGGTTATTCAACCAAAAGGGCTATATCTTGTAAGACCTTCTATGCAACAATATCTATCCTCAAGAGAAGAATTAGATGAAGCTTCAAAAACAATGTTTGAAAAAATTAGCTCTGGGAAAGTAAAAATTAAAATTTTTAAAAAGTACAAGTTAGAAGAAGTTATTAAAGCTCATCAAGAGCTTGAAGGAAGAAAAATTTTAGGCCCGGCTGTAATAGTTCCTAATTAACATCAACATCCATATCTGACATATGTAGCTTAAGTGCGTTTGTTGAGATTTGAATTTCTCTTATAAAAAAAATTATAGATATGATCATTGACAGACAGCAAGATCCAAAAATTACTCTAGCTAAAAAAACTTCATCTAAATAGAGAGCAAACACAGTTAACATATTAAATAAAAATCCAAAAGCTGAAAAAAGTATAGTCCATCTTAAAAGTGTTATTCTGCCACTTAGATTTATAAATTGCTTTTTCCACTCGGGTGGAATGTGTTTTTCGTAAACATGCTCGTCATGAAGCTGTCTAACTAAAATACTAAGTGAATGGAACCTATTGCTATAAACTCCCATTAACAAAGGAATTGCGGGAAACATGAGTGCTGTGACTGTGTAATCTATATTCATACGAATCAATTTGATTATGAATCTAGCCTTTGTTATTTACAAGTAAAATATTATGAACCAACTCAAACTTTTTATTGAATTAACAAGATTAAAGAAACCAATTGGTTTCATGCTATTATTCTGGCCATGCGCTTGGGGTTTGACATTAGCTTATGATTTTTCATCAAATTTAAATAATTATTTTTTTTACTTAATTTTATTTTTTTTAGGTTCAGTATTAATGAGATCAGCAGGATGTATTGTTAATGACATTTTGGATAAAGAATTTGACTCACGAGTCTTACGTACAAAAAATCGTCCTATTGCATCGGACATGATATCTATAAAACTTGGGATGATGTATGCTGTTACATTGTGTATTCTAGCATTTTTAGTTTTAATTAATTTTAATTTATTTACAATTATTCTAGCTTTAGGCTCTATGCCATTAGCTTTTTCATACCCACTCATGAAAAGATTAACTTATTGGCCTCAACTATTTTTGGGTATAACTTTTAATTATGGATTAATTCTTGGTTGGACAGCGATAAAAGGAGAGATAGATTTTGTTCCTATTATTTTCTATTTAGGAGCCATATTTTGGACACTGGGTTATGACACAATTTATGGATATCAAGACATCAAAGATGATGAAATAATAGGATTAAAATCGACCTCTATTAAGTTTAAAAATAATGCTAAAAAATTTTTATTTGTTTGTTACGCCTTTTTATCGATCTTATTTTTATTTGGAGGTTACTATATGAATTTTGAAAATATATACTTTATAATGTTTCTTATCCCTCTCTCACATCTATTTTTTTATCAAATTAGAAAATTTAGTCAAAACAGTCCTTTGAATTGTCTGAAAATATTCAAAAGTAATAACGTATTTGGATTAATAATTTTTCTTAATATTTTAATTGTTAAAAATATATAATGAAAAAAATAGAGATTCTTAAAAGACTTTACAAAGATTATACAAAAAAATATTTAAATAAGATTATTTTGTCCTCTATTTTTTCTATAATAGTTGCAGGAAGTACATCAGCTATAGCTTGGCTTTTAGACCCAGCAATCAAAAAAATTTTTTTAGAAAAAGATCAATCACTTTTATTATTAATTCCGTTATTAATTATTTTAGCTTTTTCAGCTAAGGGTATTTCGTTATATGTTGCTAAAGTGCTTATGATACATGTAGGAGAAGAAGTAAAAAAGAAGTTGCAATTCGATATGCTAACATCTTTGATTAATGCTGATACTCAATTCATAGATCAAAAACACTCTGGAAAGTTTATTTCTAATTTAACTTATGATGTCCAACATATTACAAATTTGTTGAGTACAGCCATTTTAAATTTTGTTAAAGACAGCTTAACTCTAATAGGTTTATTGGTGGTCATGTTTGTTCAAAATTGGAAACTTGCTATGATATCATTAATAATGATACCTCTCGCAAGTTTTGCTGCTCGAACTTTAGGTAAAAGAATGGGCAAAGCAGCTACACAAGCACAAGAAAAATCTGGTTTTTTTACAACATATTTAGTTGAGTTATTTAAAAATCACAAAATAGCAAAGATATTCCAAAAAGAAAATTTTGAAATAAACAGAGCTGACACACATTTGGTTGAATTGATGGAAAAAAGTAAAAAGATAAGCACATTATTAGTAAGGATGTCCCCAATAATGGAAGTATTAACAGGTATTATGATTGCTATATTAATATATTATTCAGGAAAATTAATTGTAAATAATGAGATTGCAGTAAATAATTTTTTTTCTTTTCTAGCAGCAATGATGTTGGCATATCAGCCAGTAAGATCTCTCTCAACTTTAAACATGGTGGTTAGTCAAGGAATATCTGCTGCATCAAGAATATTACCAATTGTAGATACGGTTAATACAATCAAGAATGTTAAAAATGCAAAGAAATTAGAAATTTCAGAGGGAACAATAAGCTTTAAAGATATATTTTTTAGCTACGGTGAAAGTGAAACAGAGGTTTTAAAAGGCATTAATTTAGAATTTAAAGGTGGAAAAATGACTGCTCTTGTAGGTCATAGTGGTTCAGGTAAATCAACTATATTAAATTTAATACCCAGATTTTATCAAATAAGTAAAGGTGATATAAAAATAGATAATCAGGGGATTAATGATGTCACAATTCAATCACTTAGAGAAAAAATCTCACTAGTTAGTCAAGAAACCACTTTGTTTGACGATACAATATTAAATAATATCAAGTACGCAAATGAAAATGCTACTAATGAAGAGATTTTTGAAGTAGCTAAATTATCAAATGCACATGAATTTATTGAAAAATTGCCCAATAAATACGAAACAATAATTGGGGAAAATGGATTGAGATTATCTGGAGGAGAAAAGCAAAGAATTTCAATTGCAAGAGCTATGATAAAAAAAAGCCCAATTATATTATTAGATGAAGCAACATCTTCCTTGGACTCTGAAACTGAAGCAAAAATTCAAGAAGCTCTTAATACACTTACAAAAAATAAAACTACGATTGTAATTGCTCATAGACTTTCAACTGTGTTAAATTCTAATAATATCTACTTAGTTGACTCTGGAAAAATCATTGAACATGGAAATCATGAAGATTTACTAGCAAAATCTAAATTGTATAAAAACTTTTATGAAAAACAAATTCGAAAATAGGAATGTTTTTTATTTATCAAATAATACTATCTATTATTCTTTTAACATCACCAATCGTTATTATTTTTAGAATTTTTAAAAATAAAGAAGATAAAAAAAGATATAGTGAAAAATTTTCGCTACCTTCAAAAAAAAGGAGAGATGGAAACTTGATCTGGTTTCATGGAGCAAGTGTTGGGGAAATATTAAGCATTATTCCACTGATTAAGTTTTATGAAAAAAAAAAGAATGTCAATCAAATTCTTATTACATCTAGTACTTTAAGTTCGTCTAAAGTAATTCAAAAGTTTAAATTTAAAAAAACAATTCATCAATTTTTTCCTATAGATCACTTTTTTATTGTAAATAAATTTATAGATTACTGGAAACCAAATTTAGCAATATTTATTGACTCTGAGATTTGGCCCTACATGTTTAGGAAATTATATAGTAAAAATATTTCTTTTATTCTATTAAATGCAAGATTAACAAAAAAAACTTTTAATAGATGGTTAAAAATAAAATTTTTTTCGAAATCAATTTTTAATAAAATAAAAATTGCATATCCTCAAAACCTAGAAACAAAAAAGTTCTTAAAAAAACTAAATGTAAAAAAAATAAATCAAATAGGAAATTTAAAATTTGCACAAAATAATAATGTTAACCAAAATAAAATTTTAGATAAGATAAAATTGCTACTTAAGGGTAAAAAAACTTGGGTTGCATCAAGTACACATATTGGTGAAGAAGTTTTTTGTGCTGAAGCTCACGTAATATTAAAAAAAAAGATAAAAAATATAATAACAATAATTATTCCAAGGCATGTAAACAGAGTCAATGAGATATCAGCTGAAATAAGAAAATTAAATTTAAAAATAGCACTTCATAGTAAAAAAATTAAAAATTTAAATGATGTAGATATTTATTTGGTAGACACCTTTGGGGAAACCAACATCTTTCATCAAATTGGATCTACTGTTTTCTTGGGTGGTTCAATTATTAAAAGAGGTGGTCAAAACCCATTGGAGGCTGCACGTTATGGTGCCAAAATTTTACATGGGCCAAATACTGATAATTTTGAAGATGTTTATAAATTATTAAAGAAACTTAAAATTTCAAAAAAAATCACTACCTCAAAACAATTAGCCTCTTCAATTACGTTTAAGAAAAATAAAAAAATAGGTATTAGAATTAAAAATATTGGAGAAAAAATTTTAAAAAAAACTATAAAAGAGTTAGATAATTTAATTAATAATGAATTTGAAAAAACCTAAGTTTTGGGATTATAAAAAACCTAATATTTATGCGTATCTCTTATCTCCATTAACTTATCTTTTAAAAATATTGAATTATTTAGACTTAGTATTAAATAAACAAAATCTCAGGAGAATAAATATAAAAACAATTTGTATTGGCAACATATATGTTGGTGGTACAGGAAAAACTTCTCTAGCAATTAAAATAAATGAAATTTTAAATAAAAATAATATAAAATCTTGCTTTGTAAAAAAATTTTATGCATCACAACAAGATGAACAAGAATTACTAAATAAGAGGGGGAAACTATTTTTATCATCAAAAAGAATAGATGCTATTTATAAAGCTGAACAACAAAATTACAAAGTAGCTATTTGTGATGATGGTCTTCAAGATAGATCAATTAATTATGATTTAAAGCTTGTTTGTTTCAATAATATTAATTGGATAGGAAATGGTATGACTTTACCTTCAGGGCCATTGAGAGAAAACATTAAAAATTTAAAAAATTATGAACATGTATTTATAAATGGAAACTTAGAAAATTTAGAAGAGATAAAAAAAAAAATTTTAAATATTAATTCTAAAATAAATATTTATTTAGGAAAATACGAACCTTTAAACTTAAATGAATTTAAAGAAAACGAAAAATATATAGTATTTTCAGGTATTGGAAA
>CACNTU010000018.1 GCA_902623415.1 uncultured Pelagibacteraceae bacterium | reverse complement strand
GGATCAAGTTCAATTGCGAGGGAAATTGAGTGTCTGATCGAGTGTAAAAAACAGAAATAAGCAGTAAAAGCAATTAGTGGAGATAAATAGTAATTTAATATTAAAATTGAAAAATAATCTAAAAAAACTATAAATTTTTTTATTTCGAAATTCTTTAAGAAAAGAAAAATACTAGACAGGGTGCTACAGAATATTCCTATTTGAATTACATTATTTGTCTCAATAAAATTTAAACTTGAGTAAAATGCCTCATTATCGATTAATAATAATTTGAAAATTGCTATTGTTTCCTGAAAATGAAAATATAAAGGAGCAAGTATAATTAAAAATCCTTTAAAAAAATAAAGTATTCGAGTGAAATAAGATCTATCATTAATCAAAAATTGTGTATCTTCTTTGCCAAAGTGGTATGAGGCGATTATTAAAAAAACTATTAAGGTTATTGATGGTAACAATATCCAAGTTACTATAACTAGTGCTGAAATTAAAATATATACAATATAGAATATATAATTTGATTTTATATTAAATAATTTAAGCAGTTTTTTTCCTTTAATATGATCTAATGCACCATGGGAAACTCCTATAATTAAAATTAAAAGTAAACACAAAATTGTTGAAATATTAAAATTATTAAACTTGAAAAGTAAAATACAAAAAATGTTTACAACAAAGAAAAAAATAAATGAATGATTTAGATTTATTTTTTTTATTTTGTTTTTCATTTTAAATTAATTCTTTTAAAAATTTCCACTTAGGCATTTTTAGAATTACCTCTATATCTTCAAAAAGACTGCTTTTATTCGATAAAAAATTGATAGCTGTTTTAGGTTTTGAATTAAAAACTTTGAAAAATATATTTCCCATTTCATTGGAATTATTTTTAAGAACTCTTAATAAAATTTTATCTAAAAAATCATATTTTGAATTAATTTTAAATAAATTTACATTTTTAATATTTTCTATGTTTTCTCTTATATATCTGCTCTGTTCTTGAATATTTAGGAACGTATAACCTGTACTTAATCTAGTCATGCCTCCTGCTGAACCTATGTAAATTTCATTTGATTTACTTGCATTTTTTTGTCTAAAAAGTGGGATTGCTCCAGTTTCTTTGAAATTAATTTTATAGTTTCTGATATTTAGATGTTTACTCAAATAATTATCAATTTGTTCATCATAATCTTTCAGTTTTTCATTATTTAGTTCAGATATCCAAGTAGTTTCAACTAATGCATTTCTTTTAGTAAATGGTAGCGTATAAAAAAAATGAACTTTGTTTCTTTGATCACAAGCAAAGTCCATCAAATTAAATATTTCGTTATCAAAAAAATCTTTATCTGTTTCTATTTCAACTCCACAAAAGTGTTGCCATAACTCACTCTGTTTATTCTCAAAACTAGGCACACTATTAAATACAAATGAATTTGATTGATCTATTTCATCAATATTTTTAAAAAACTTTATATTTTTATTTAGTTTAAGTTTTGAAAGTATTTTTTCGTAGAATATTCCACTATCAATTGTTTGATATGGGGTAGGTTCGCAATCTACATATTTCGTATTATTTGGTGTATTTATTGTAAAATTATTCCAACTTTTTTTGACACAGTCATCGAAGTTATGTGAAAAAACTTTCCAAAATGACCAAGTTTTATCTCTTTTATAATCTTCTCTTGGCTCAATTATTGCTAAGGTTTTATCTTTTAATTTTTCATAGACTTCCAGCTCATATGCTAATGAAAGACCTGAGCAACCTCCACCTATAATTATGTAATCAAATTCTTTCATTTAAATTTATTTCTTCATTAATTAAATTATGATCATGATTAAAATTATCATCGTTTTTACTTATAAGTGATAACTTAATTAAGTCAAAAATAGATAAAAAAGTTTCAATAATTTTTTCAATATTTGAAACATAAATTTTTCCTGATTTTTTATAATTTTCTATGTTTTGTTTATTTAGAATTTTATATCCTATTTTTCTATAAACCCTTCTTGCAACTAAAATAGAAAATCTGAAACTTAATGGTATTTCTTTTATAGAATAAAATGAGTTTTCATAAAACTTTTCTGAAAGCTTGATTGTATTCTTTATGTCCTCAAAACTTTCATTAATATAGAATCTATTATTTTTTTTATCCTCCAAAACGTCTCTAGAAATATTTGTTAATTGCATAGCAATCCCAAGATCAATAGCTGATTTTAAAGATTGTTCTTTTTGTACGTTCAATATTTTAGCCATCATCAATCCAACTGTTCCAGCCACCCTGTAGGAATATATTAATAATTCTTTTTTTGAATTTAGTTTAACATTTTCTTTTATATCAGAATTAATACCCTCAAATAAATCATCTATAATTTTAGTAGAAATATTAAATTCATTAATAAGATCCCACATGTTTTTTATAACAGGATCATCATAATTTTTATTTATAAAATTATTTCTAAATTTAATAAAATTATCTTTTTTTACTTCAATCTTATTTTCATCATCAGCAATATTATCTGCTTCTCTGCAAAAATCATAAAGAGCAGAGCAATTTTCATAGGTTTTTTTTGGTAAAAAAAAACCTGCCCAATTAAAAGATTTCGCGTAAATGGCCAAATAATTCTTTGTTAACATTAAAATAATTTATCTAAAACTTTTGCTGAAGAGAGAACACCTGGTACCCCAGCCCCTGGATGTGTGCCGGCACCAACAAAGTACAAACCATCATATATTTCTGATTTATTATGAAATCTGAAGTATGCAGATTGTGTAAATTTAGGTTGAATTGAAAACCCTGATCCAAATTTTGTATTTAATTCTTTTTCAAAGTAATCAGGTGTTAGATAAAAGTCCTCAACTATATTATTCTTAAGATCTGGCATTAAGTCTTTTTCCATTTTTTCAATTACAAGATTTTTCATTTTCTCACCTTCAGTTTCCCAATTTATTTTTGACTGATTGTTAGGAACAGGCACTAACACATAAAAACAATCATTTCCTTCTGGGGCCATAGTTTTATCAGTCGCTGTAGGTCTGTGAAGATAATAGCTAATATCGTTATTTAATTTTTTCTTATCAAATATATCATCAAGATGTTCTTTATACTTTTCTCCAAACTTTATTGTATGATGTTCAACATTCTCATAAATTTTTTTTGTTCCAAAATAATAAACAAATAAACCCATAGAATATTCCATTCGATTTTTTTTCCAATTAAACAACATAGAATTCTCGTTGCTTTTGCTTAACATTTTTTCATAAAATGCAGGTGGATCTGCATTACAAACAACATTATCTGCACCAATTTCATTGTCATTATTTAATTTTACACCACTTATTTTATTATTTTTTGATATAATTTCTGTAACTTCACTATTTTTTATTATTTCAATACCAACCTCATTCATTAATTTTTCAAAACCTTTAATTATATTTCCTGTTCCTCCAACTGAATAATGTATTCCCCATTTTTTTTCTAAATAAAGAATTAATCCATAAATTGAAGTGGTGGTAAAAGGATTTCCCCCAACTAGTAAAGGATGCATGCTAAGCATTCTTCTTAATTTTTCATTTTTTATATAAGATGAAACAAGTGAGTAAACTGATTTATAACTTTTAAGTTTTAATAGGGCAGGCAATTGCTGCATCATTACGAAAGGTTTATCAAATGGTACATCTGCAAGTTCTAAAAAACCTTTATCAAATATTTTTTTTGTAAAATTAACTAATTTTTCATATCCATTTACATCTTCTTTGCTAAGCTTCTCAATTTGGTCTTTCATCTCTATTTCGTCGCCTGAATAATTAAATTTAGTTTTGTCTTCAAAAATAAACTGGTACCAAATTTTAAGTGGTGTTAGTTCTATATAATTTTTTGGATCTTTATTGAATAACTGGAACAATTCATTAATTAAGTAGGGTGCAGTAATTACTGTTGGTCCAGCATCATATATAAATCCGTTTTTCTTAAAAACTCTTGCTCTTCCACCTAGGTCTGGATGTTTTTCTATTAATTTTACGTTATGTCCTTTTGCCTTAAGTCTTAGCGCTGCTGCAATCCCACCAAATCCTGATCCAATGACTATAGAGTTCATTATAACAATTTATAGCTTTTTTGAAAAATTGTAAGTGTATTATGAATTAATTTTTTTTAACTCTGCTTTAGTTTCATCTAAATTTTTTTGAAACACAGCGTCTAATTTTGACTTGTCTACAGATGTAGTTATTATTTTTTTTACTGAGTCCACGGCAATCTTTATTGATGCGTCCTTAATTTCTTTTAAAGCTGCTTCTTTCATCTGACTTATTTTATTTTCAGCTAAATTTTTTTTAATTTCTGATGATTTATGAAATTTATCATTCATCTCAATTATTAATCTATCCGCATCTTTTTTGACGTTCTCAAGAATTTCGTTGCTAACAGACTGAGCTGTATCTAATTTTTTTTGTGAGTTATCTAATAGTGTTTTTGCCTCGGTTCTTAATTTTTCGCTTTCATCAATTTCATTTTTAATGTCAGTTATCATTTTATTTAACATTTCAGAAATTTTTTGAGGAATTTTAAGGTAAATTAACGCTCCAAAAAAAATAATAAATGATACGGCTACCCAAAATGTTGCATCAATTGCCATAGTATTTATCTCCATTTCTTTTAGATAGATCGTCAACAATTGCAGATATACTACTATTATTTACTTCTGCTCCAATTAGTTTTTGCAATAACTCAGATGAAGTCTCAATAGCAATTTTATTTATTTTATCTGGCGCATTTTTTCTTAATGCATCTATTTCTTTTTCAGCCTCAGCAATTTCATTATCAATTTGCTTATCAAGCACTTCTCTTTTTGCACCAATGTCTTTTAGTGCTTTTTCTCTTGCTTGATTGAAAATGCTATTAGCCTCAAGTTTACTTTTAGATATAATTTCATCATATTCTTTTAGTTTTGCATCACTATCTTCTCTTTGTTTCTCAGCAGCCTCAATATTTTCTAATATTTGAGATTTTCTCGATTCTAAGTTGTTACTAATTTTTGGTAGTATTAGTTTAGATAAAACTAAATACATAATGCCAAAAGTAAGTATTAGCCAAAAAATTTGAGAAACCCAAAACTCTGGATTTAATTGAGGCATACCTCCGCTTTCAGCTGCAAAAGCTTCTTTAATAAAAAAGAAGCTAAAAAATATTGACTGAAAATATATTTTTTTAACCATCAATTTAAAACGCAAAGAGAATGATTAACGCAACTACCAATCCGAATAATCCTGTAGCTTCTGCAAGTGCAAAACCTAAAAGCAAGTTAGGAAATTGTTTTTGTGCTGCAGATGGATTTCTCATTGCACCAGACAAATAATTTCCAAAAATTATTCCAATACCAACACCGGCTCCAGCTAAAGCAATTGCTGCTAAACCTGCTCCGATCATTTTTGCTGCTTCTAATTCCATTATATCCTCCTCTGTTATTAATGGTGTAAATTTAATGCATCATTTAAATAGATGCAGGTTAAGATTGCAAAAACATAAGCTTGAAGAAAAGCAACTAAGATCTCCAAACCTGTTAACGCAACCGAAAAACTTAGTGGAAGCCACCCACCAACTATTCCAAGGCTAATTACGAAGCCTCCAAAAACTTTCATCATTGTATGACCAGCCATCATATTAGCAAATAATCTAACTGATAAACTTATAGGCCTACTTAAATAAGAAATAATTTCTATAACAACAATTAAAGGGAGTAATACTGCAGGCACTCCACTTGGAACAAATAATTTTAAATACCCAAATCCATGTTTAATAAAGCCAATTACAGTCACTCCAATAAATATAAATGCTGCGAGCACAAATGTTACAATGATATGACTGGTTACAGTGAAAGTATAAGGTATCATTCCAAACATGTTACAAAATAAAACAAACATGAATAGAGAAAATATAAATGCAAAGTATGGTTTAGCTTTTGATCCAGCTGTATCGCTAATCATTTTGGATACAAAGGTATAGCTAAGTTCTGCTAATAATTGAATTTTGTTTGGTAGTATTGAATTTTTTTTTGATCCTAAATTAAAAATTAACAAAATAGATACAGTACTTAAAATCATAAACAAACTTGCGTTCGTAAAAGATATGTCGAATGCTCCAACTTTAATTTCTGGTCCAATTCTATAAACGTCGAATTGGGACATAGGATTTGCTGCCATAATACTTATTTATTTTTGCATTTTTTTTGCAGATTTAATCACATTGGTTATTCCAGCAACTACACCAACAAAAAAAAATATTAATATAAACCAGGGTTTAGTACCAAAGGTCTTGTCAAAAATAAACCCAATAATTGTCCCCACAGCCACTGCAGAAACAAGTTCTGTGCTCAATTTAAATGCAGTTCCTATAGGTGAGGGGTCATTCTTCTTATTGTAGAGATTTTTCTTTGAAATCTTGCTTTTTGCAATCTCTAAGCGAGTTTTGAAAGGGTCTTTTGGCATTTATATAGTTTAAGCAACCATACTCTCTGCTTTTTGTAAATCAACAGCCACAAGCTGACTAATTCCTTTTTGAGGCATAGTTACCCCATATAGTCTGTTCATTTTTGACATGGTTAAAGCATGATGAGTTACAATTATGAATTTGGTGTTGGTGATTTTAATTAGTTCCTCAAGTAAACTACAAAATCTTGTTACGTTAGCATCGTCAAGCGGTGCATCAACCTCATCCAATACACATATAGGCGAAGGGTTTGTTAAAAATACTGCAAAGATTAATGAGAGGGCAGTCAACGCTTGCTCACCTCCAGATAACAAAGTTATAGATTGAAGTCTTTTTCCCGGAGGACTAACCAACATCTCTAAACCTGCTTCAAGTGGATCATCAGAGTCCACTAATTCTAGTTTGGCATTTCCACCATTGAAAAGTTTGGTATAAACTTCATTAAATTTTCTATTAACTTTTTCAAAAGCTTCAATCAATCTTTCCCTTCCTTTTTGATTAAGTTCATTGATGCTATCTTTCAGTTTTACGATAGCGGTAACAAGATCGGCACGATCCTGTTCCATTTTTTTTATCTCCTCTTCATATTTACTTGTTTCTTCATCTGCTTTTAAATTTACAGATCCTAATTTTTCTCTTTCTTGTTTTTTTTTGTCTAAAGCATCTTCTTGATCAACTGGATTTGGAAGCTCTTCTACTCCGTTTAAATTTGAATTTTCTAAAATATTATCTTCATTCAAATTTAACTCAGAACTAATTCTATCAAGGAGATCGTTTTTTCTTTTTTGTAGGCCTTCAATTGTAGCTCCTGAGCTTGCTTTTCTTTCTCTGATTTGAATTGATTGTTCTTGTATTTCATTTAATTGCGCTCTTAACTTTTCAATTTTTTGATCTGTTTCATCTATAATTGCTTCATTATCAATTTTTTCTTTATCTGAAATTCTTAAATTTTCTGAAATTTGACCTTTTCTTTCAGCTTGCGCTCTAGGTTGGTTTTCTAAATTACTTAATTGTTTAGATAATTTTTCTTTTCTTTGTGTAAGTTCATTAACCATTTTTTCTGAGTTAGCTAATAAATTTTTCCAACTTTCAATTTCCGTTTCAATGGTTTTAATTCTTTCATTTCTTTTTATAGACTCATTTTTAATTGATTGATTTTTACTATATGCATCAGCATATTTTTCTTGGAGTAATTTTATATTTTCTGATTTTTCACTTACTCCTAATAAATCAGTTCTAGATCTCTCATTTTTTAAATCATTTAAAAAACTATCTAGCTCCATATTACATCTATCTAGAAGTGTTACTGCTTGATTTATTTCATTACTATTTATTAATTCTTTTACCCTTGATATTGTATTTTTTACATTTTTTATTGGACCAACACTTATATTTACAGTTTCTTTAGCTAAATTATTTACAACCTCATCAACAGCTTTTTGTTCTTCTTTAAGTTTATTTTTTGCACTTTCTAACTCTTCATTAGATAATTTTTCTGTTTCAAAATACTTCGAGTCTGTCTCAATTAATTCAGTCTTTTCTTCCTTCAATCTTTTTTCATTTGAGTTAGCGTCTATAATAATCCCTTTTTCTCTCGTGATATCATCATCAAGTGTCTGAATAGATTTTTTGATGCTTTCTATCTCATCTTGAATTCTTGTATTTTCCTCATCCAAACTTTGAAGTTCTAGATTAAGTCTTTGGATTCTTGATAAATTTTCTATATTTTTTTCTCTCAATGGATTTACTTTATCTGTAAAAGTTTTAATTGAATTTTCTAATTCAGATATTTTGTTATTAAACCCTTCTACTTCTCCTTCTGCTTCACTATTAATTTCATTTTCTATTCTAATTTCTTTGTCTATTTCTAATAATTTTAAATAATATAAACCTGCTTCAATTTTTTTAATTTGATCTGAAATTAGTTTGTATTTTGTTGCCTCTTCAGCTTGTTTTTGAAGATTTGCCAACTGTTTTTCTTGCTGTCTTCTTAATTCATCTGCTCTTTTTAAATTATTCTCAGCTGCACCTAATCTTAATTCAGCCTCATGTCTTCTAACGTGTAAACCAGATATTCCTGCAGCCTCTTCTAAAATAGCCCTTCTATCTGTTGGTTTCGCAGTTACTAATGCACCTATTCTTCCTTGGCTAATCATAGATGGAGAGTGTGCACCAGTAGAAAGATCTGCAAAAAACATTTGTGCATCTCTTGCTCTTACTTCTTTATCGTTAATGTAAAATTTAGATCCTTTATCTTTTTCTATTTTTCTTCTAATTTGTATTTGCTCCAACTCACGGTATTGGATTGGGCCTTCTTTATCTTTGTTTTCAACTTCAATAGATACTTCTGCAATATTTTTTGATGCTTTGTTAGATGTTCCTGAAAATATAACATCTTCCATACCAGATCCACGCATACTTTTTGCCGAGGTCTCTCCCATTACCCATCTTAAAGATTCTACAATGTTAGATTTTCCGCAGCCGTTAGGACCCACTATACCCGTAAGACCATTCTCAATTAAGAAGTTGGTTTTTTCAGCAAAAGATTTAAATCCGTTTAATTGGATTTTTTTAAACTCCATGCTCTAACTTATATCAGTTTTTCTAACGCTTTTTTTAAATTTTTATAATTTAGAGTTTTTTCAAATTTTTCGTTGTTAATAATAATCGTAGGAGTTGCGTTCACTTTGAAGTTCTTTGCTCCATCGATTCGATCGTTTAATACAAAATCTTCAATTTCCTTATTATTTATACAAGTATCAAAATCAATACTAAATCCCTCACTTTTTAAAAATTTTTGTAGATTTTTATTTGCCTCCTGTATCGAACTTCCCTTTACCCATTTTTGTTGGTTAGCATATAAACTTTCAAGGATATCTGAATTTCCATCATTCTTACACTGAGAAACTTTAGATGCATTAAAGGCCGCTATGTCTAATGGAAAATGTCTAAATTCTATTTTAGCGAGTCCAGTATCAAGATACTCTTCCTTTAATTGAGGATAAACATTTGTATGAAAATTAGCACAATGACTACAAGTCAATGATTCAAAAGCTATAATAGTTATTTTTGCATCTTTGTTCCCAACAGTTATCCTTTTAATTTCCTCAGCTTGTACATTTAAAACTGTAGTAAAAAATAATAATATTAAGAATATAATTTTTTTCATTTCTCTTTAAAGAGCCTGGTTAACTCTGTTAATGATTTTTTAATTTTTTCGTTTTTAACATCTTTAATTTTATCTTGATATTTACTAATTGCCACATTTTTAACTTTTGCTTCACCCGAGACCGTCATTTCATGTTCATCATCAAAACTTATGAATTTAAGCTTTTCAACAACAGAATAGCCAAAAAAATTATTCATTTTATCTAAAATATCTTTTTTCGAATATTCTACTTCAACTTCATGTCCTCGCTTGACCATAACCACTAAGGTACTAACACCAAATTTATTTGAATTTTTAAATGTTTTTGGATAGCAAATTTTAAATAATTCGCTTCCAACTAAATATTTCCAATTGCTCAGCGTTTCTGAATATACATGACCTTTTTTATTTATTATTTTTTTGACATTTTTTGGCAAAGTGTCTTTGAAAGATCTTAATCCTTGAATGCTAGCGTTTCTCTGCTTAGTATTATTTTTTGATTGCATATGAAAGATCCAATAATAACAAATAATATTCTTAATTGGTATGATTTAAATAAAAGATCTTTACCTTGGAGAAAGAATGTTTCTCAAACAAAAAAGCAATACTACACTTTAGTAAGTGAATTTATGTTGCAGCAAACCCAGGTTGCAACAGTAATACCTTACTTTAACAGATTTATAAAAAATATTCCCACAATAGAAAAATTATCTAAATATGATGATAGAAAATTAATTAAACTTTGGGAGGGTCTTGGATACTATTCAAGAGTAAGAAATTTAAAAAAAACAGCTCAAATAGTTGTTAAAAATTTTAATAAAAAAATACCTAGAAATTTTGTAGATTTAAAGTCTCTTCCAGGAATTGGAGATTATACAGCAAGTGCAATTTCTGCAATTGCATTCAATAAACCAATAA
The DNA here is from genome assembly GCA_902623415.1 of uncultured Pelagibacteraceae bacterium. GTDB lineage: Bacteria > Pseudomonadota > Alphaproteobacteria > Pelagibacterales > Pelagibacteraceae > Pelagibacter. Next base: position 5,653 of record CACNTU010000018.1, on the reverse strand, counting down.
TTCCTCTAGATGGTAATATTGAAAGAGTATTAAAGAGATACTTATTTTTAAAAAAACAAGATCAAATAAAAAAAGAAAATTTACACGAGAAGAAAAAAATTTTTGGAACATCTATCAAAAGGTCTAGTGATTATGCTCAAGCTTTAATGGAATTAGGAGCACTAATTTGTAAACCTGTTAGTCCTAATTGTAAGAACTGTCCATTAGTAAAAAAATGCAAATCATTTAAAAATAAAAATTTTGATTTAGTAAAACTTAAAAAAAAAGACAAAGAAACTTTTTACAAGCTGAATGTTTATAAAAAAAATAATCATTATTTATTAATAAAAAATAACAAATTTAATTTTTTAAAAAATTTTAATATTTTCCCAATGGAGGAAGTTAATAATCCTAAAAATTTTGATAAAGATTTGAATTTTAAAATGTCCAACATGAATATGAACATTAAAATTGAATTTAAAAATAAATATAATTTAAATAAAAATAATTATTGGATTGATCCAACAAAGCTTCAAAATTATACACTGCCAACATTTACAAAAAAGATAGTAAAATTTTTAGAAAGTCATAAATGAAAAAAATAGCAATAATTGGTGCTGGAATTTCTGGTTTGTATATTGCTAATTTATTTAAAGATCATAAGGATTATCAGGTTACGATATATGAAAAAAGGAATTCAATAGAAATGGAAGAAGGCTATGGAATTCAGTTGTCAGTAAATAGCGTTAAACTTTTAAATAAAATAGGCTTCACTTCTCTCACTGAAGAAGAAAAATTTAATCCAAAAAAAATCGATTTTTATGAAATTAAAAATTCAAAAAAAATTTGTGACCTAGATATTTCAAAATTTAATTCTGAAGATTATAAATACACAACATTGAAAAGATCAAAATTACTTCAATTTTTAAAAGAACAAATAAACGAGGATATAATTAAATATAATCACAGTATTGAACAGATTGATTATGATAAAGATTCAATAAAATTAATATTTGATAAAAATAAAATTAGTTGCGATTACTTAATTATTTCAGACGGTGTGTTTTCTAAGGGGAAGTTATTAATTTCAAATAATAAATCAAAACCAATTTATAATGATACGATTGCTATTAGGGGCAGTATATCGAGAGAAAATCTACAAAATATAAATGAAGAAAATATTTCTTTGTTTTTAGGACCAAATTTTCATTATGTAGTTTATCCAATTAATAATGATAAAAATTTAAATTTTATTGGTATTTTAAAACATAAATTAAATTCAAATCAGCAAGAAAATTACAATCTTTTTACTGAGAGTTCTTTTATAAAAAATATTAAATTTAAATTATCTAAAAAAGTTTCTCAAAGTTTTTTGGAAAGTCTTCAAAATATTAAATTATTTCCAATATTTGTAAGTAAAAATTTATATAATCCTCCAAAAAATATATTCCTTGTAGGAGACGCATTTTTTGCTTTTTCACCTTCATTTGCGCAGGGAGCTTCCCAATCAATTGAGGGAGCTAATGAATTATATGAATGTTTAATAAATAATAATAATTTTTATGATATCAGATTGAAGAGAGTAAAAATGATTAACAGCAGATCTAACTTCAATCAATTTGCTTTCCATTTATCAAATCCTATTATGATCATATTTAGAAATATTTTTTTAAAACTTTTAACTAATAATAAAAAATTTTTACAAAGTTATTTGGGTAAAATTTATAAAAGTTAATTTTTAGAAATTAATCTTTGTCTTAGATAATCAATAGGATAAGTTCGTCCATTTATATCACAGTGCCAAAAAGTCCATCCATTGCAACTTTCAGCTCCTAAAATAGTAGCCGCAACTTTGTGTATAGAACCCTCTGCTTGATTATGTTTTATACTACCATCGGCCATAATTCTGGCTGTTATTTTTTTCTTATTATCAAAAATATTAGTTCCAGGTTTAATTATTCCAAGCTCAACTAATGAACCAAAAGGAATTCTTGGTTTTGATCTATTATTTTTTAGCGTATCTAATAAGTCGTCCTTAATAGGTTTTGTAGCTTTTATGCGTTGCTCAGCAGCTTTAAAATAATTTTTTTCCTTTTCTATTCCAAAATAATTTCTTCCTAGTTTTTTTGCTACTGTAGCTGTTGTTCCTGATCCTAAAAAAGGATCAAGAATCAGGTTGTTTTTATTAGATGTAGCTAGTAAAATTCTATGTAATAGCGCTTCTGGTTTTTGTGTTGAGTGAATTTTTTTTCCATCCTTTTTAAGTCTTTCAGAACCATTGCATATTGGAAGATCCCAATTAGATCTCATTTGCAAATCATCATTTAAACATTTTAAAGATTGATAATTAAATGTATATTTTGATTTCTCACTTTTAGAAGCCCATATTAAAGTTTCATGAGCATTAGTAAAACGTGTCCCTCTAAAGTTTGGCATTGGATTATTTTTATTCCAAATAACATCATTTAAAATCCAGAAACCTAAATTTTGTATTGCCGTGCCAACTCTAAAAATATTATGGTAGCTTCCTATAACCCAAATAGCTCCATCTTTTTTTAAAATTCTTTTACATTCACTAAGCCATTCATAAGTGAAATCATCATATTTTTTAAAATTTTCAAATTGATCCCACTTATCATTTACCGCACTAACCTTTGATCTATCCGGTCTTGTTAATTCACTTTTTAATTGTAAGTTGTAAGGAGGGTCAGCAAAAATTAAATCAAAAGTTTCACGTGGAATTTTTTTTAATTCTTCGAGACTATCTCCATTAATAATTTTATTTTTGAAATCAGTTTTCATTTGTAAAAATTAATTAGACTCCAAATGGATTCTACGGTCAACCTGAGATTGAAAAATTTAGATTCGATTAGTGTTTCTAAATTAGAAGGTAACTAGATGTAGTGTTAATTTATTTTAGATATTGGTGAAAAAGTTTTTCTATGATGTTTAGTAATACCTAGTTTTTTCAAAGCTTTTAAGTGATGTTTTGTTCCGTACCCAAAGTTTTTATCCCAATCATAACCTTTATTTTTTTTTGACAAGGTGGTTATAAATTTATCTCTTGATACTTTTGCAATTATAGAAGCTGCCGAAATAGAGGGGATTTTTTTATCTCCTTTAATAACTGATTTTAAATTATAATTTTCTAACTCTGGAGTTTTATTTCCATCTATCAGAACATGTGTTGGTTTTCTCTTAAGTTTTTTGATGGCTCTTTTCATAGCCAGCAAACTTGCTTGAAGTATATTTAGCTTTTCTATTTCTTTGACAGAAGCTTTGCCTATGGACCAAGTAGAATTTTTCTTTATATATGTAAACAGATACTCTCTCTCTTTTTTACTTAAAGATTTTGAATCTTTTAATAACTTTGGATTAATTGATTTTTTTAAAATTACTGCTGAAGCATAAACAGGCCCAATTAAACTTCCTCTACCAACCTCATCAACCCCAGCAATTATTTTCATTAAATTTTTAACTTCAGTTCTTTAATTTTGTCTCTAATTTTTTTTAGATCTTCCCAGGAGTATTTTTTATTTTCTGGAAAGCGGATTAGATAAGATGGATTAAAAGTTATCATTAAAGGGAATGTTTTATTTTTTAAAATCACCTCCTTCCAATGTCCTCTTTCAGTAGTTATTTTTTCGCTTATTCCTGTTATAGCCTCCATTGCCGAGCTACCCATCAAAAAAATAATCTTTGGGTTTATAATGGATATATGCTCCTTCAAAAATACTGAATATCTTTTAATTTCAGCTGAGGTTGGTTTTCTGTCATCAGGTGGTCTAAAATTGATTGCATAACTAGTGTAAATATTTTGTCTCTTAATATTGATGGCTATAAGCATTTTGTTTAGAAGTTCGCCAACTTCACCTCTAAATGGAACACCTAATTTTTCCTCTTCAGCCCCAGGAGACTCTCCAATTAACATTAAAGGGCTATTTATATTTCCCTCACCTAAAATGATTTTGTTTGAATTTTCTTTCAATTTACAATTTTCAATTGAATTTATTTGATCTTTTAAATTTTTTAGTAATTCTTCTTTATTAATCTGCAGGGTGCCATTGTTTGTTTTTAAAATATTAAATCTATTTATTGGCTTATCAGCGAATATAAATTTTGGCTCAATAGTATTAATTAGTTCTTGGTTTAATTTGGTATTTTGATTTATCACTTTTTTAGTCATAGTATAGTCATATGTTCCTAAAATTTCTAAAATTAGTACTATTAATATTCATATCTTATCAGACACCTTTGTATTCTAAAAGTGCTACTTTTAATGATTTCAACTCAAGAGATTTATCAAATTATTTTTCTGGAATTGTTGCATTTGAAAATCGAGATAATTCTGAAGCTTTAAAATTTTTTAACTTAACCAAAGTATTAATTAACAAACATGACAGTTATTTAAAAAGATATGTTAACTCTTTAGTTTTAGATAACAAAGTACCTCAAGCAATTAATGTATTAAATAACAATGCAAACAAATCTAATTCAGATTTTTATGATGCGTATATAATTTTAATAATTGACAGTTTAAAAAAAAATAACTTTAAAAAGGCTGACGAATATTTAACACAAAGTTTGAAATTTCAAGATGAAGATAGGATAAACCTAGTTATATTTGAAACTCTAAAACAGTACATTTATACATTTAAAAATAAAAAAATATTAGATAACAAAAAAAATTTTGGGAACCTGTCCCTTATAGCTGAGACATTCCAAAGATGTTATATTGAGGATAAAAGAACCTCATCATTTTTTCTTAATTTAATAAATAATCAACAAGGTGACTATTCAAGATACATTTTCTTTTATCTTAATCATTTAATTGACAACAACAAATTAAATGAAGCAAGATTAGTTGTTGAACAAATTGATTATATAAATTCAACACTTTTACTTTCACAAAGTAAAAGTTGGGTAGACAAAGAAAAATTCGATGATTTTGGAAAAATTTTTTCATGCAAAGATCATAATGATCTTGTAAGTGAGTTTTTATTTTTAATATCTAATCTTTATTCTTCTCAGGATAATTTTGAGAAATCAAATTTTTACTTAAATTTGTCAAACTATTTAAATCCTAAGTTTGAATTTAATCTGTCATTGGTTGCAGAAAATTTTTATCTTAATGATGAATTTGATAAAGTACAAAGGATCTTAAAAAACTTTAAAAAAGAAGATGAATTTTATTATTGGTTTAGATTAAAAAAAGAAGCTCAAATAATAATTCAAGAACAGGATTATGAAAATGGAATTAAATATATAGATTCAAAATTTAATAAAATTGAAAATCCAAATATAAAAATGATTTTTGATTTAGCCAATTTTTATAAGAATTCTAAAAATTATGAAAAGGCAATAGATCGTTATACGGAAATTATTTTAACACTGGATGACAATTCACTTATCAAATCAGATGTATTGTATCGTAGAGGTGGTAGTTTTGAAAGAATGGGCAATTATGAAAAGTCAGATGAAGATTTACTGCATGCGCTTAAAATTGATCCTAGTGATGCATATATTTTAAATTACCTTGCTTACTCCTGGTTAGAGCGTGATTATAAAATTAATGAAGCAATGGATATGTTGAAAACAGCATATGATTTAAAAAGCAATGATCCATATATTATTGATTCAATTGGATGGGCGTATTTTTTAATAGAGAATTATC
>CACNTU010000017.1 GCA_902623415.1 uncultured Pelagibacteraceae bacterium | reverse complement strand
ACAAGAGAACCGGTTGAAAAATTTTTAAATGCTGTTTTATTTACAGCTTCTTTGGCAGCTATATTAACAACTATTGGAATTGTTTTTTCATTAATATTTCAAACTATCGATTTTTTTAAAGTAATTCCCTTGTTTGATTTTATTTTTGGAACTCATTGGTATCCAGCTAAAGCATTTGTGAGAGATGCTTCTGAGCCTTTGGATCCATCAATGTATTCTGACACATTTGGGGCTGTACCAATTTTTGCCGGAACATTTTTTATAGCATTAATTGCAATGTGTGTTGCTATACCAATTGGATTGATGAGTGGAATTTATTTAGCTGAATACGCTTCAACTAAAGTAAGACAATATGCAAAACCTTTAATTGAAATTTTAGCAGGCATACCAACTGTAGTTTATGGTTTTTTTGCAGCTTTAACAGTTGGACCATTCCTTAAAGATATAGGAACGGCAATGGGATTAGAAGTATCTGCAGAGAGTGCTCTAGCTGCAGGGGGTGTAATGGGGATAATGATTATTCCGTTTATATCTAGTTTGAGTGATGATGTTATTACTAGTGTTCCCCAAGGTTTAAGAGATGGTAGTTATGCAATGGGGGCTACTAAATCAGAAACAATAAAAAAAGTTATTTTTCCAGCAGCATTACCAGGAATTGTTGGTTCTATCTTGTTAGGTGTTTCTAGAGCTGTTGGAGAAACAATGATTGTAGTTATGGCTTCTGGCCTTGCAGCCAACTTAACATTTAACCCTTTAGAATCTACCTCAACTATCACTGCTCAAATTGTCGTAATATTAATTGGAGATCAGGCCTTTGGAGATCCTAAAACCCAGGCAGCATTTGCACTAGGTATGACATTATTTTTGGTAACACTTAGTTTAAATATTTTTGCTTTAAGAGTTGTTAAAAAATATAGGGAAAAATATGAATAAAAATAAAGAAAAACTCCTAAATTCTAGATATAGGGCAGAAAAAAGATTTCAATTTTACGGGAAAAGCGCAATTTTTTTAGCTCTTTTGTTTTTAACAATTTTTATTTTTAAAATCTTTTCTACTGGCTATACAGCGTTTCAGAAAACTTGGTTGATTGTGCCAGTCACCTTTGATGCTGAAACCATGTACCTTGACGAAAATCCTTCTAAAGAAGACTTAAAGGATGCAGATTATTTTGATCTAGCTTTGCAAACAATGTTTGATTTAGATAAAAGTGCATCAGAAAAACAACAAAATGATCTGAAGCGAATGGTCTCTTACTTTTTTGAAAGAGAGATTAAAAGGGAGCTTTTAAATGACCCTTCATTAATTGGAAAAACTAAAGATGTTTATTTAACTGCTTCAGATGATTTAGATCAAGTATTCAAAGGCAATTATCCAAGGGATTTACCTGAAGATCAAAGAAGAGTTACAGATTATCAATTAAAGATTTTTGATCAACTTGTAGAACAGGGAAGAGTTGAAAGTAAATTCAATTTAAGTTTTTTTACATACCCTGATTCAAGAGAAGCTGAATTAGCTGGTATAGCAAGCTCATTTATGGGATCGATTTTTTCTATTTTAGTTTGTTTAGTTATTGCATTTCCTGTTGCAGTGCTAGCAGCTATTTATTTAGAGGAATTCGCACCAAAAAATAGATTTACTGATTTTATTGAGGTAAATATAAATAACTTAGCAGCAGTCCCATCAATTGTTTTTGGTCTTTTGGGACTAGGTATTTTGCTGGCTGTATTTCAGTTACCTAGATCAACGCCTTTAGTTGGTGGAATAACTTTATCGTTGATGACATTGCCAACAATAATTATTGCTTGTAGAGCATCTTTAAAAGCAGTTCCTCCTAGTATAAGAGAGGCTGCACTTGCAATGGGCGCTAGTAAAATGCAAACTACAATGCATCATACAGTGCCATTGTCTATGCCAGGGACTTTATCTGGTACAATTATTGGCTTGGCTCAAGCTTTAGGTGAAACCGCTCCTTTGATATTGATTGGTATGGTAGCTTTTGTAAATACAATTCCAGGATCACCTTTAGATCCAGCTGCAAGTTTGCCGGTACAAATTTATATATGGGCAGAGAGCGCTGAAAGAGGTTTTGTCGAGAAAGTTTCTGCTTGTATTATGGTCCTATTGGGATTTTTAATTATAATGAATTTGTTTGCACAAATAATTAGACATAAATTTGAAAAAAAATGGAGTTAAGATGATAAAGATAAATTCAAAAAATGTAGATGTTTTCTATGGAAAAAAACAAGCTCTATTCAATATAAACTTAGATATTGAAGAAAATCAGGTTACAGCACTAATTGGGCCTTCAGGTTGTGGTAAATCTACTTTTTTAAGATGTCTAAATCGAATGAATGACGTTATTGATATATGTCGAGTAAAAGGTCAGATTATAATCAATGATTTTGATATTAATGATAAGAGTTGTGATGTAGTTAGATTAAGAGAAAAAATTGGTATGGTTTTTCAAAAACCAAATCCTTTTCCTAAAACTATTTATGAAAATATTTCTTATGGTCCAACAATTCATGGCATGGCTCAATCAAAAAATGAAATGGATGAAATAGTTGAAACCAGTTTAAAAAAGGCAGCATTATGGGAAGAGGTTAAAGATAGACTTCATGAACCAGGTACTGGTTTGTCTGGTGGACAACAACAAAGATTATGCATAGCAAGGGCTATTTCAGTTAAACCTGAAGTTATTCTTATGGACGAGCCTTGTTCTGCTTTAGATCCTATTGCTACAGCTCAAATAGAAGAACTAATTGATGAGTTAAAAAAAGACCATACTATTATAATAGTCACTCATTCAATGGCTCAAGCAGCAAGAGTATCCCAAAACACAGGCTTTTTTCATTTGGGAGAATTGATAGAACACGGTTCTACTGATAAAATATTTAAGAATCCTGAAAATAAAAGAACTCAGGATTATATTACAGGGAGGTTTGGATAATGGTTGAAGCACCACATACGGTTAAGTCTTACGAGGAAGAACTTAAAAATTTAAATAGTAATATAATTAAAATGGGTGGTTTTTGCGAGGAGTCTTTAGGCAAGGCTATTCAAGCCATTACCACAAGAAATAGTGATAATGCGGAAGCTGTTATAAAAGATGACGAAAAAATAGATAAGTTTGAAACTTTAATAGAGCAACAGGTAGTAAACCTAATTGCTTTAAGACAACCAATGGCAATAGATTTAAGAGAAACTGTAACGGCATTGAAAATTTCATCTGATTTAGAACGAATAGGTGATTTGGCAAAGAATATTTCAAAAAGAACATTATTATTAAATGAAAATTTACCAAAAAATTTGACCGAAGCTTTGGTAAGAGTTTCTTCTAATGTTCAAAAACAACTCAAATCTATTTTGGATGCATATTTAGATAGGTCATCTGCTATGGCTATAAATGTCTGGGAAGGTGATGAACAAATAGATGATTTAACCAATTTATGTATGCAAGAAGTAATAAAGTATTTGAAGGAAGATGAAAAAAATCTAGATGATGGTACTCATTTATTATTTGTTACTAAAAATATTGAACGTATTGGTGATCACACAACAAACGTTGCAGAGCAGGTATATTATTTAGTCACAGGAGAGTATCTAGAAGGTGATCGTCCAAAAGGAACAGAGCCAATAGTAACGGGAGAAAAGTAATAAATGTCTGCTCACGTGTTTATTGCTGAAGACGAAACTTCAATAGTAACGCTGTTAAAATATAATCTTGAAAAAGAAGGCCATAAAGTAAGCTATTCCGAAAATGGTGAAGATGCACTTAAACAAATTAAAGATAAGCATCCTGACTTAATATTAATGGATTGGATGTTACCAGATTTGTCGGGTGTTGAAATATGTAAGAATTTAAAAAAAGATAAAAAATATAACGACATACCGGTAATAATGTTGACAGCAAAAGGTGAGGAAGAGGACAAATTAAGAGCTTTTGATACAGGTGCAGATGATTATGTAACAAAGCCATTTAGTCAAAAAGAACTTAATGCAAGAATTAAATCACTACTTAGAAGATCAAAACCACAATCATCTGCAGATGTTGTTGAGTTTACAGATCTAAAAATAGATAGAATAACAAAAAGAGTTTATAGAAATAATGTTGAAATAAATTTAGGTCCTACAGAATTTAAATTATTAGATTTTTTTATCAAAAATCCAAAAAGAGTATATTCACGAGAACAACTATTAAACAATGTTTGGGGTGAAAATATTTATGTAGAGTCTAGAACAGTCGATGTACATATTAGAAGATTAAGACAGGCTATTAATATAGATAAAACCAAACCATTAATAAGAACTGTAAGATCAGCAGGTTATTCTTTAGAATCTTGAAGGTCTTTAGGTCTCATAAATTCCTTAATTAAACCATTTCCATCTAATTTATTCCATTCATTAAAATCAAAATAAATTTTTGCAAAAGCTGATGTTGGAAATTTATAGTTTAATAACTTAAAATGATTGTTGTTATGATTTTTTGTCAGTGATCGTAATAGATTTCTAACAGCAGGCTCGTGGTTAATTAAAAGCACAGATTTAAATTTTTTAGGTGTTTTTTTTATTATATCTATAATTTTATCTTCACTTGATAGGTATAATTTTTTTGAAGAAATAATTTTTTTTGGTTTTTCTATTTTTTTTAATAAAATTTTTAACGTTTTCTTTGTTCTTTTTGATGATGAAAGTAATATGTAATCAAACTTATATTTTTTTTTAACAAAAAATTCACAAATCTTTTTTGCATTTTTCTTGCCACGCTTACTTAAAGGTCTTTCATGATCCTCAAGATTTGGATGGTCCCAGCTAGATTTTGCATGACGCATAACGTATAATTTGAGCATAAAGTTTAAATATATGACTGCGTTAAAAAAACAAGATAAAGAAATACTTAAATCTAAATACATAAATAGAGAATTGTCTTGGCTCAAATTCAACGACAGAGTTCTTCTAGAAGCCCAAAATATTGAAAACCCACTTTATGAAAGAATTAAATTTTTATCTATAGCTGGATCAAATTTAGATGAATTCTTTATGGTACGTGTCGCGGGTTTATATAGTCAAATCAAGCAAGAGGTAGATTCTCTTAGCTCTGATGGTCTTACTCCTGATGAACAAATGAGTGAAGTTATTTTGGAAACAAATAATCTTCTTAATAAACAAAATAAAATATATAGAGATTTAATTTTTCAATTAAAAAAAGCAAATATAAGTATAGTTAAACCTGAAAATTTAAGTAAATCAGATCAGAAAAAATTATTTAAAATTTTTAATGAAGAAATTTACCCCCTGCTAACTCCATCAGCAATAGACCCGGCTCATCCCTTTCCATTTATTGCAAATCAAGGAAGAGCATTAGTTATGAGATTAAATAAGAAAAATAAAAAAAGAGTTTTAAATGCAATAATAGTAATTCCAAAAGCTTTATCAAGATTTATTGAAATAGATGGAAATAAAAGTTTTAAAAAATTTTTAATTATTGATGATGTTATAAGTTTTTTTGCTTCTGAAATATTTCCTGATCATGATTTAGATAAAAAAATGTTATTTAGAGTTATAAGAGATAGCGATGTAGAAATTCAAGAGGAGGCCGAGGATTTAGTAAGATCTTTTGAATTGGCATTAAAAAGAAGAAGAACAGGTGACATAGTACGTTTAGAAATTTTGAAAAATAGTAATAATGACTTAATTAAGTTTATAACCAATAAGTTAAACGTAAAATCTGAATACATCTATGAAATTGAAGGCATTGTTGGAATTCAAGATATAGACCAAGTTTGTAAAATTAAAAATTCTAAATTAAGATTTAAAAATTTTAATCCCAGGGAGGTTGAGAGATTAAAGGAGTTTAATAATAATTTTTTTGATACTATAAAAAAAAAAGATTTAATAGTTCATCATCCTTTTGAAACATTTGATGCTGTCGTTGAGTTTTTAAATCAAGCTGCATATGATAAAAAAGTTATAGCAATTAAACAAACACTATATAGAACAACGTTAGACTCTCCAATTGTTAAAGCCTTAATAACAGCAGCTGAAAATGGAAAGACAGTGACTGCTTTAATAGAGATCAAAGCAAGGTTTGATGAAGAAGCAAACATTCAACTTTCAAGAAGTTTAGAAAAGGCAGGAATTCAAATAGTTTATGGTTTTGCAAAATATAAAACACATGCAAAATCATCTTTAATATTAAGAAAAGAGCAGGGAAAAATTCAAACTTATATACATCTAGGAACTGGCAATTATCACCCAGTTAATGCAAAAATTTATACCGACTTATCTTTATTTAGCTCTGATAAAAAAATAGCAACTGATGTAGAAAAATTTTTTAATTATGTAACTGGTTATTCAAAACCTCGAAATCTTAGTAAAATATCTATATCACCAATAAATCTTAGGGAAACTTTGAACAAATGTATTGCTAACGAGATAGCAAATGTCAAAAAAGGAAAAAACGGTGAAATATGGGCCAAAATGAATTCCTTAGTAGACCCAGCGATAATTGATAAATTTTACGAAGCTTCAAATGCTGGAGTAAAGATATTTTTATTTGTAAGAGGTGTTTGTTGTTTAAGACCTGGAGTTAAAGATAAATCTGAAAATATAATAGTTAAAAGCATGATTGGAAGATTTTTGGAACACTCAAGAATTTATTGTTTTGCAAATGGAAAAACAATGCCTAGTAGAGATGCAAAAGTTTTTATTTCATCAGCAGATTTAATGCCAAGAAATTTAAATCGAAGAGTAGAACTTCTAGTTCCAATTGAAAACCAAACAGTCCACGAACAAGTTCTTGATCAAATTATGTTAGCTAATTATTTAGATAAAAAACAAAGTTGGGAACTTGATGCTAGTGGAAATTATAAAAAAATTAAATATAGTGAAAATGATTCTTTTTCAGCCCATGATTATTTTATGAATAATCCTAGTTTATCTGGAAGAGGTAAAGCTAAATTAAAAATGAAACCGAAAAAATTAAACTTAAGACTTATTAAAAGTGGAAATTAAAGTTTTTAAAAATAAACAAAATTTAAAATTAAAACCTGCTAAATTAGCAGTTATTGATATAGGCTCTAATTCTATTAGGATGCTAATTTATGAAGATTTTAGCTCTTCTCGTGTGCCTTTTTTCAATGAAAAAGCTGTTTGTGAACTTGGTAAAAATTTAGATAAATCAAGAAAACTTCATAAGTCTGGTGTTGATTATGCTCAAAAAGTATTGAAGAGATTTTCAGAGATTTTAAATGTTTCTAAAATTTCTAATTTAAAAATAATAGCAACTGCAGTTTTAAGAGAAGCAACTGATGCAAAACCATTTGTTGAATACGTAGAAAATCTTTTTAAGAATAAAATAGAAATCTTAAGTGGAGAGGAAGAAGCAATTTGTTCAGCAGAAGGTGTAAAAATTGGATTTGATAATGTAGATGGGTTAGTTGCTGATCTTGGTGGAGGTAGTTTAGAATTAGCTCGAGTTGAAAATGGTTTGATCACAAATAAAACATCTTTACCCTTAGGTGTTTTAAGATTAATTAATAATCCAATTGTAAAAAAGAGAAACCTTTCTAAATATATAAAAAAACTTTTGAGAGATGAAAAATGGTTATCTAAAAAAAAATTTGAAAATCTTTATTTAGTTGGCGGAACATGGAGAGCTTTATTTAAACTTCATCTTTTTCAAAATAAACACCCTGTCCACATAATCCATCAGTATTCAGTAAATTATGAAACTTTATCAACATTTATAGAAAAAATAGCATCGTTCAATAAAGCAAAACTAAAAACAGTTGAATATATATCTAAATCTAGAACACCTTATCTACCATATAGCTCTATAATTTTAGATGAGATCATGAGAGCAACAAATCCAAAAAACATAATATGTTCCATAAGCGGTATTAGAGAGGGATCTCTAGCAAAAGATTACTTTAAAAATATTGATAACTCTCAAGTTTTTGAAAAATCATTAGAATATATTTCGAAGAAGAGAGGTGATTTGGGATTAACCTACAAAAAGTATCATGAATTTATCAAACCTGTATTTGATGGTAATGAACATTTTGATGAAAAATTGCTTAATTTAGCTTGTGTTTTAAGTCATATGGATTGGGGACTTGGTGCTTTTCAAAAAGCAGAATTAGTTTTTCAAGAAACATTAAATACTCCATTATTGAGACTTTCACATAAAGAAAGAATTCAAATAGCTCTTTCATGTTATTGGAGGTACTGCAGCATTAAATACAACCCTAAAATAGAATATTTAACTTTTTTAAATAATAATGAAATTTTTTCTAGTAAACAAGTTGGTGCAGCCTTAAGATTTGCACATTCACTTACATCTATTTCAACTATCTTCTTAGAGGAATTTAAATTGTATAAAAGAGGTAACTCTGTATTTTTAAAAATTCCAGCACAACACCAAGAAATAATTTCTAAACAAGTTACAAAAAGATTTAAAGCTCTTGCGCGAGAATTATTTTTAGATCCGAGAGTAATTTACTCAAATAATTAAAATTTAATTTAATCTATTACAACTTATAAGTTAGTGATTTTTCTTTTGTAATAAATTTTTAATTTTATTGAAATATATCATTAATTTAAATGTCATATTTTTCTGTGATGTTTCTCTAAAGGAGATTTTTTATGAAAAATAATAAAACTAAAGTACATAATTTATCAATTGATGAATATGATGAAATAAATAATCCACCACCAGAAGTGGTTGATTTTGACAATATACTTCAAAAGGCAATGAGCAGAAGAAGCTTTATGAAAAATAGTGCTATGTTTGGCGCATCAGCTTTTGTTCTTGGTTCTGGACTTAACATTTTAAGCTCTACAGATGCAGAAGCTGCATTTTCTGGTCTTGTAAATTTTAAACCAATTAAAGCAGATACAAAAGATAATATTACAGTACCAGAAGGATATAGTTGGGAAATCTTAGCTAAGTGGGGTGACCCATTATTTACTAAGGGTAAATGGTTTGATCATTACACAAGAGGAACTGGTGAGACACAGGAACTTGCTTTTGGTGATAACAATGATGGTATGGATACTTTTTATACTAAAGATGGTAAAACAATCATTGCTGTTAATAATGAATATGTAAATAGATCAATTATTTACGACAACAGAGGCACCAAATTACCTGAAACAGCAGATGATGTTAGAAAAGGTAAAGCAGGTCATGGTGTTAGTATTTTTGAAATATCAAATAAAAATGGTAAATGGGAAATAGTTAAGGACTCTAAATATAATAGAAGAATAACCGCAGATTCAAGAATGGAAATTACAGGTCCTGCAAGAGGGCATGATTTGTTAAAAACTATTTCAGATCCTACTGGAACGCTATCTTTAGGGACTTGGAATAACTGTGGAAATGGTAAAACTCCATGGGGAACTTATCTTGCATGTGAGGAAAACTTTAACGGATATTTTTCTAATACTGACCCTAATGCCGATATTCCACCAGAATTTAAAAGATATGGTATTTCAACAAAGGATTGGGGTTATGCTTGGGGTAAATTTGATGATAGATTTAATTGGGATCTAGAACCAAATGAGCCAAATAGAGCTGGTTATGTTGTTGAAATCGATCCACTAAATCCTTCATCTACTCCAAAAAAAAGAACAGCTTTAGGAAGATTTAAGCACGAAAATGCTGAGGTAACACTTGGTAAAAATAATGAAGTTGTTGTTTATTTGGGAGATGATGAAAGAGGTGAGTATTTGTATAAATTTATTTCATCAAAAAAATATTATAAAAATGGTGATAACTCCAAAGTTTTAGAAGATGGAGATTTATTTGTTGCCAAGTTTGATGAAAATGGAAAAGGCAAATGGTTACCTTTAACGCCTGAAACAACTGGAATGAAGTCTAAAGCCGAAATAGCTATTCACACAAGAATGGCAGCTTCTGCAGCAGGCGGGACTACAATGGATAGGCCTGAATGGGTTGCAGCAAATCCATTAAAAGCAGAAGCATATGTTGCTTTAACAAATAATAAGAACAGAGGAAAAAAACCAAATGCTGGTGGCGATGATACGTCTGTGAATGGACCTAACCCCAGAATAAACAATCAATATGGTCAAATTGTTAGATGGACAGCAGATAAAGGTGATCATGCTTCATCTAATTTTAAATGGGATATATTTGCTTTAGTTGGAAATCCAGCTGTTCACAAAGGACCAAATGCTGGATCTAAAAACATAACTAAGGAAAATATGTTTAATGCTCCTGATGGAATTAAATTTGATTCTAAAGGAGGATTATGGATACAAACAGATGGAAAATACTCTAATTCAGGAGACTTTGCAGGTATGGGTAATAATCAAATGTTGTATGGTGACCCAAAGACAGGTGAGATTAAAAGATTTCTTGTAGGTCCTAATGAGGCAGAGGTTACAGGATTGACATGGAGTAAAGATTACAAAACTATGTTTGTTGGTATTCAACATCCAGGTGAAAAAGGTAATTCTATATGGCCAGACGGACCTGGTACGGCTCCAAGATCTTCAATTATAGCTATTAGAAAAAATGATGGCTCTAGAATTGGTTAATTAACAATAGACCCCTGAAATACGCTCGATAATGTTATCGAGCGTATTTTTTTTTATAAAACAAAAACATACCAATATGAGAGGCGTTATTAAATTTACCATTCTTAATTAATTTAATTATTTGATGATCTGAAACTATGTGGATTTTTATTCCTTTTTCAGGCTTTGAAATTTTAATAAGATTATTACAAAAAAAACCAGTAATTTTAGTGGTGAGTCGACCTGGTTCAGAATAAAATGAAGTAATTTTTCTCAATTTATTTCTTGATTTATATCCTGTTTCTTCAATTAATTCTTTTTTAGCAGATATTAAAGCTGTTTCATGTTTTTCAATGATACCAGATGGAAACTCAAAATTAATTTGATTTATAGGAATTCTTTTTTGTGAAACTAAAATATACTTGTTTTTAATTTTGGGTATTACGATTGAAAGGTTTGAGGTTTTTAAAAAATGATAAAATTCATTTTTTTTAAATTTTTTATTAATTAATTTAATATTGTTTGTTAGTTTTAAATTTTTCAATCTTTTTCTAAGAATAATTTTTTTGCAATATAAACAGCAATTAACATACCAATTAATTCAGCAGCTATATAAAAAGGAGTGTTTAAATAACTTATACCAGTAAAAGATTCTGTGAATGTTCTTGCTATTGCAACAGCAGGATTCGCAAAAGATGTTGATGAAGTAAACCAATAACCAGCTGTAATATATAACCCAACAGATGCAGCTACGGTAATTTTACCTGACTTCATGGATCCAAAAATAATGATTATTAGTCCTAATGTAGCAACAATTTCTGATACAAAAATATAGATACCATCTCTTGATTTTGTCGATAATTCAAAAATTTGATGTTCAAAAAAGAAATTAGCTAAAGCTACACCCAACAAACATCCAAGGATCTGAGCTGAAATATAAAAGGGTAGAAGACGTTTTTTTAACTTTCCTGTAATTGTCATAGCAATACTTACAAATGGATTGAAATGAGCTCCAGATACATCCGCAAAAACAGTTATTAACACAAACAATCCAGCTCCAGTTGCTATAGTATTTGCAATTAACATTACAGCTGTATCATCGGTAAGATTTTCTGCCATTAAACCTGATCCAACTATGATCATTACTAGAAAACAACTTCCAATAAATTCTGAAAGAAAATATCTAACTTTATTTTTCATGTAGCCATTCTTTAATTTTATTACTTATAAAATTGAAAGTGTTTCTAATGATTATTTGCTTTTCTTCATCATTTGCATTCTTAAGTTTTGTTACTGGATCATCTATATCCCAATGAATAATTTGGTTTTTATCAGGCCAAATAGGACATACCTCATTATTAGCGTTATTGCATACTGTTATTACATGATCCATTTTTATTTCATTATTTATAAACTCTTCAAAGTTCTTAGAACTATAATTAGTTAGATCATAATTTTTATTTTTCTCTAAAAAACTTCTAACCTCAATATTAATTGTTCCAGAAGGATTACTACCAGCACTAAAAGCTTTAAATTTATTTGAGTATTCATTATTGATAATACTCTCAGCTATAATGCTTCTTGCTGAATTTCCTGTGCATACAAATAAAATATTTTTCATTAAAAAATAACTTTATAAATACCGATTACAAATAACGGAATTTGTAATCCAAAATTTGTTAAAATGGCCTTATCCTTTAATAGTAATCCTGAAATTGTCCACCCAACAACACCAAGCCCATGAAAATATATATTCAGCGGGTAAATATTAAGATTTGTAAGTAAAATACCAGTTAACACTAAGAGTGTACTGATCCATTTGAGATATTTTTTTAAAAATGACATTCAAAACTTATATGAATGTTATGTTAAAGATTTGTTACAATAGACTTTTATGTTATTTAATTTTTTTGAAGTTCATAGATGGAAACGTAGTGTTTCTTCTTAGGCAGCGGGATTATGGTTGGAACTTTAGTCAATCTTGGTTTTATTGATTTATTTCCTACAATAATATTTTTGTCATAATTATCTAAATTAACCTCAGGATGAGGGTTTCCATCATTGATTAATGGCCACGCATCACAAGCTCTATAACCAAATAAAATTAAGGGTCTCGAGTTGTTCATTTGATTGTGTCCAGATCCATGAACTGATCTACAATGAAAAAATACTACTGTTCCGGCTGTTCCAGTTATGGAAACACTATTTTTAGTTCCTATTTTATTTTTCTTAGTGTCTATTTTTCCAACAAAATAATTTTCTTTACTGTGGTGGCTGTACAATTTCTTTTTGTGTGAATTCTTTATTATCTTAAGTGGCCCATTTTTCTCGTAACAATCATCTAAATATATACCAACCGTGATTAAGTCATCGTTTGTATGAGGGTAAAAAGCCCAATCTTGGTGCCATCCAATTTCACTTCCTTTTTTCTTATTTGGAAGCTTAAAGTTTAATTTACCAAGATGAAATCTAACTGTTCCACCTAACAATTTTTTAGCTATGGATATAATCTTTTTATCTCTTGATAATTCATGGAAGATTTTATGTCTGTTCTGAGGATTATTTAGTCTTAATATTTCTTTATTTTTTGAAGAACTTGAATTGTAAACAAAATGGTAATTGTTGTAGGATTGAGTTCCATTTGCACCATTACCATTTTTTTTCTTTTTCTCTTTTGAAATTACTTCATTAACAACTTTATTTATTTTATTTATCTTTGTTTGAGAAATTAAATTTTTTTTAACAAGAAAGCCATTTTTTTTAAATAAATTTAAATCATTCATCATATCTTATTATATGAAACAAGAAAAAATTCTCTACAATAATTAACAATTTTTATTCTAAATCATTAATGTCATTTTCACTTATTTCATCTATAGGTTTATGAATTTTCCAGTTTTTAGTAGATCCATCTATTGATCTAGCAGTTATTACTGTCTCGGTTGGGGGACAATCAGGTTCATGACAATTTAATTCTGCAATGCTTAAAATTGTACTTTCTGGTATTTCATATTTTTTTATAAAATAATTTTTTAAATTCTGAATTGTTTCTAAATTTGGTTTTTTTTTATTAAACATTTTTTTATTGATCCCAAATTGAAGTCCACAAAGTATTTCCACTCATGTCACCAATAAATATACTTGATTTATCGTCAGTCATTGCGATTGCACTAACTTCAGAACCTGTGAAACTTCTAATTATTATAGTGTTATTCTCATTTTCAATTTGAGATAAAAAAACAGAACCATCACTCAAACCAGCAAAAATTGCTTTTTCATCAGGGAATGGTTCTATAAATGTAACTTGTTTATTTCCTATATAAGGAAGACAGATAGGTTTACGACCCATTGGTCCTTCACCATCAAAAGGCCAACATATTGCATCTATTGCTCCTGATGTTGCCAAGTAACTTGTATCATCAATGAAAGCAAAACTTTTAACTTTTGAGCCATATCCTGACATAGCAAAATCAAGTTTATCTTTTAAACGCCAGCAACGAAGTACATTTTCTTGCATGGAAGTTACCAAGTATTTACCATCTGGGCTAAAACTCACTTTATTGTGAGAACCTTTCCAATCTAATTTTGTTGATTTCCACTTATTGCTGTAATCTTTTTTCCAAACTGTAACACCTCCGTATCTAGATACAGCCAACCGTCTTCCTCTAGCATCAAATGCCAAACCTCCAATTGTACTATCATGATTTAAAGATTTTGGTTCTTTTTTATTTTTATCCCAATAATAAACTACCTTACCCGAAGAACAAACTAAGTTTCCATTATGTGCTGCAACATGATCTACCCATCGTGAACCAAAGTTTGTAACTTCATTTATTTCTCCGTTAAGTGAAATTTTTAAAAAATAACCATCATCACCACCAGTTAAAATATTATCACCATCCTTTGCCATACAAAGAATCACACCTTTATGAGCCTTTAAAGTTTTGTGTTTTTCTCCAGAACTGAAAATTCTTATAGTACCATCGCCAAAACCAGCAGCTATATAATTACCAATTGAAACTGCACAGGTTACTGGAACTCCAATTTCTAACTGAATTCCTCTTTGCTCAAATTTAGTTTTATCTAACTGTGGAAATTGATTTAAATCAGTTGTCATTCTGATTTACAGGCTTCAAATCCTTCTTTTAAATTCATGGTTTCTAGGTTACGTCCAATAAACACTAATCTAGAGCTACGTTCTTTATCGTCTGGCCATTTTCCCATTGGAGAAGCGTCCATCAACATATGAACACCTTGAAACACATATCGATCATTTTCACCTTTGAAATCAAGTATTCCTTTAGTTCTCATAATATCTTGACCTTTTGTCTGCAAAAGTTTTCCAAACCAGTTTTGAAATTTTTCCATGTCTAGAGGTTTGTCAGATACGAATGATAAACTTGTAACATCATCATCATGCTCATGATCATGATCTGACTCAAGAAAATCTGGTTCTACCTCTAAAATACGTTTTAAACTAAATGCATCAAGATTAAGAATTTCCTTTAGTGGTGCCCCACATTTTGTTGTTTTAATAATTTTAGCAAAAGGATTAATTTTACGAATTCTCTTTGTTACTACGTCTATATTCTCATCTTTCACAAGATCTATTTTGTTTAGTAATATTACATCACCAAAAGCAATTTGTTCCTCAGCTTCGTGATGATCTTCAATTTGTGAGCTTAGATGAACTGCATCAGCAACTGTAACAATTGCATCTAGCTTTGTTTTATTTGCCACATCTTGATCTACAAAGAAGGTTTGAGCTACAGGAGCTGGATCTGCTAAACCTGTTGTTTCAACTATAATTGCATCAAGTTTATCAGCTCGCTTCATTAACCCACTAAGTATTCTAATTAGGTCACCTCTGACTGTGCAGCATATACAACCATTGTTCATTTCAAAAACTTCCTCGTCAGCATCCACCACAAGGTCATTATCAATACCTTGTTCACCAAATTCATTTACAATAACGGCGTACTTTTGGCCGTGCTGTTCTGTTAGAATTCTATTAAGAAGTGTTGTTTTTCCAGCACCAAGAAAACCTGTTAAAACAGTAACAGGTACTTGGTGCTTGTTTTCCATTAATAACGATTAGCAACCTTTAAAGGATGCAGACATATTTCTAATTAAATTGAAATATAAGTCTTTACCTGGATCTAATGTTGCACCTAGAGGATCAACAACACCAGTTTTAATCTTCATATCTTTTGCAACTGCATTGATAATATCAGGATTAAACTGAGGCTCTGAGAATACACAAGCTACTTTATCATGCTCAATTATTTCTCTAATTTCAGCTAGTTGTTCTGCACCTGGCATAACATCGGTATTGACTGTAAATGCACCCAAAATATTTACATTATATCTTTCTTCAAAATATTGGTAAGCATCGTGAAATACTATAGAAGCAGTACTCTTACTTAATTCAGCTTTAACATCTTTATTAAGTTTATCGATTTCTTTAAGTGCTTTTTTTAAGTTGCTTTTATATTTAGATGCGTTTTTAGCATCGTTTTCTATTAAATGCTCAACCATTTCATTTAAGATTACTTTAGCATTCATTGGATCCAACCATATGTGTGGATCAAATTCACCGTGTGCATGACCTTCGTGTCCATCGTGATCATCATGGTCATCGTGACCATCCTTTTTACCGTGATCATCATGGTCATGATCGTCGTGGTCATCTTCTTTTTTACTGTGATCATCATGTTCATGATCGTCTTGGTCATCTTCTTTTTTACTGTGATCATCATGGTCGTCATGGCCGTGATCGTCATGATCATCAAAAATGTTTCTTTCTCTAAACTTTAATACCTGTAATCCTTTGATTTCCATTAATTCAATTTTTTCAGCTTTTTTAGCGATTGAATTTAATGGTTTTTCTAAAAAACTTTCTAAATCTTCTCCAACCCAGAATATTAGGTCAGCATTTTGAAGCATTTTTGCATGTGAAGGTTTCATTGCAAATCCATGAGGAGACGCATAACCATCTACAATTAAATCTGGTTTAGCAACACCATCCATTAAGTAACTGGCTAATGAATGAATTGGTTTAATAGAAGCAACTACTTTGATTTCAGCGTTTACTGATGAAAAGAATGTTAAAAATGATAGGATAGATAGTATAAAAGGTATTTTTTTTAGAGTTTTCATAATAAAATATTTAATTAGTTGTTATAATATAACATTATGTAATAATATAACATTTAGAAGTCAAGCAATATATGAGTACTAAAAACAACATATTAGTAAAATTACATAATGCTGGTTTTAAGCAGAATAATAAGTCGTTAGTTGAGGGAGTTTCTTTAACAGTGGAGAAGGGTAAAATTGTTACACTTATTGGTCCAAATGGTTCAGGCAAAAGCACTACTGCAAAAATTGCTTTGGGTATTTATAAAAATATTGAGGGTAATGTTGAAAAATACACTAACAAAGTTGGATATGTACCTCAAAAAATTTCAATAGATTGGACCTTACCTTTAAGAGTTTGTGATTTTATGTTACTTACAGAAAGCATTAGTGAAAAAGATATAGATGAGGCTTTATCATTAACTGGTGTAATTCATTTAAAAAATAAGAATTTAGGAAATCTTTCAGGAGGAGAGTTTCAAAGAGTTTTAATAGCACGAGCAATTTCAAAAAAACCTGAATTACTTGTACTAGATGAACCTGTACAAGGAGTAGATTATACAGGTGAAATAGCATTATATGAATTAATCAAAAATATTTCAGATACTTTGAGTTGTGGTATTTTATTAATTTCACATGATTTGCATACAGTTATGACAGCAACTGATCATGTGGTTTGTTTAAATGGCCACGTATGTTGTTCTGGATCACCAATGGATGTTGCAAAAAATAATGAATACAAAGCTCTATTTGGAGAAAAAGCTTCCCAAATTTTAACAGTGTACGAACATAAACATGACCATGTTCATTCTGAAGAGGGCGAAATAAAAAAAAATTAATATGTTTGATGATTTTTTTGTAAGAGCATTATTTGCAGGAATAGGAATTGCATTTGTAACAGGACCATTAGGTTGTTTTGTAGT
>CACNTU010000016.1 GCA_902623415.1 uncultured Pelagibacteraceae bacterium | reverse complement strand
CTAAGAATGAAACTGTGTCACCTTTTTTAATACCTATTTTTGTCAATGCACTAGCAAATTTTACAACTCTTTTATAAACTTCAGCCCAGGTATAATTTCTTTCTTCATAAATTATAGCCTCATAATTTGGGTAAATTTCTTTTGCTCTTTTTAAAAAAGTTAGGGGAGTGAGGGGGACGTGATTTGCTTTATTTTTATCTAAATTTGTTTCGTAATGGCTCATTAATTAAACTTAAAATTCATTATATTTGAGCTTCCTGATATTGCTGATTTGTAATGATACTCAGCCCGAGGTAATACCTTATCAAAATAAAATTTAGCTGTATTTATTTTATCACTATAAAATTCTTTATTTGTGTTAAAATCATTAAAACTAACTTCTAAAATTTTAATCCAAGCATAAGCAATTGAAACATAACCTAAGCTTTTTAAATAATCATTTGCTGCAGCACTAACATCATCTTTTTCAATTTTATTTTTATCATTTATCCAATCTGTGAATTTGGATAAAATATCTAAATAATGGTTTAATTCTTTAGAAAATGTTTTTACTTTTTCATTTTTGCTCTCACATTCAGATTTAATCATTTCTAAAAACTTATTTATAACATCGCCATTTTTATTTGATAATTTTCTAAATACTAAATCTGCAGCCTGTACGGAATTTGTTCCTTCATAAATTGGGGTAATACGATTATCTCGATAGAATTGCTCAATACCTTGGTCTTTAGTATATCCGTATCCTCCATGTATCTGCATTGCATCGCTAGTTATTTCCATAGCTAAATCTGTAAAAAGTGATTTAACCACAGGCGTCATTAATGAAACGTAATCTAAAGCAGCTTGTTTAATTTTTTCGTCTGGATGATAAAGACTTACTTCTGTTTGTTGAGAAAGCCAAAAACATAATGCTCTTTCACCCTCAATTATTGATTTCATATTAAGTAAAGTTCTTCTAATGTCTGCATGATCAATTATAAAATCTGCACCATTATTAGATTTTGAATTATTTGTTTTTCCTTGCTTTCTTTCTTTTGCGTAAGAAAGTGAATTTTGATAAGCAATTTCAGAAATACCTAAACCTTGAATGCCTACAACTATTCGCTCTAAATTCATCATTGTGAACATTGCGCTAAGACCTTTATCTTTGTTACCAATCATGTAACCAGTTGCATCATCAAAATTTAAAACACAAGTTGCTGAACCTTTAATACCCATCTTACTCTCAATTGATCCAGTTGAAATTCTATTTCTTGGACCAATACTACCATCCTGGTTCACAATATATTTTGGAACTAAAAATAAACTTATTCCCTTAGTACCAGATGGAGAGTCTGGTGATCTTGCCAAAACTAAGTGAATAATATTTTCGGTTAAATCATGGTCTCCTGAAGTTATAAATATTTTTTGACCGCTGATTTTATAAGTATTATCTGATTGTTTAATTGCTTTAGTTTTTAACAAGCCAAGGTCGGTACCACAGACTGGTTCTGTTAAACACATTGTACCACTCCACTTACCTTCTACAATTTTTGGTAAATATTTATTTTTAATTTCATCAGAAGCATGATGATTAATACAATTATAAGCGCCAATACTTAGTTCACTATATAATTTAAATGATAAACTTGCTGAAGATAGCATTTCATCAAAAAATGCACTTACTGTTTTTGGCATTCCTTGACCTCCATATTTTGGATCACAAGACAATGAAGTCCAACCATCCTCAATATACTTTTGATACGCTTCTTTGTAGCCTGGGGGTGTTCTGACAACACCATTTTCTAAAACTGCTGGATTTTCATCTCCTGATTTAGCAAGAGGTAAAATTAAATTTTGATTTATCTTGGCTGCTTCCTCTAAAATATCTTTAACTAGATCTGAACTAACTTCATTATATTTTTCAAGTTCATTATAATTTTTATTGTCTCTTAATTTTTCAAAGAGAAACATCATGTCTTTTACTGGAGCTGTATAACTTGGCATATTTAAACTTTAAAATAATTCTAGTTTTATTGCAATTTTGAAATTATCGCATCACCCATTGCTGAAGTAGACGTTTCTTTCATGCCTTCTGACATTATGTCTTTTGTTCTTAATCCATCATTTAGAACATCTTGAACTGCCTTTTCTAAAACATCTGCTTCTTTATCAAGATCTAAAGAGTACCTTAAAGCCATAGCAAAACTTAAAATAGAAGCTATTGGATTTGCAATACCTTGTCCAGCTATATCAGGAGCCGATCCATGTATTGGCTCATACATTGCTCTCATCTCACCATCTTTATTTTTTGCACCCAAAGACGCTGACGGCAAAAGACCTAAAGATCCAGTTAACATCGAAGCTTGATCAGACAGCATATCCCCAAATAAATTATCGGTTACAATTACATCAAATTGCTTTGGGTTTCTTAAAAGTTGCATTGCACAGTTATCTGCTAACATATGGCTTAACTCTACATCTTTGTATTCTTTCTCATGAAGTTCTTTAACTTCTTCTTTCCACAATTGTCCGGCTTCCATTACATTTGACTTTTCACATGATGTAACTTTGTTTGATCTTTTTCTTGCTAAATCAAAAGCAACTCTAGCTACTCTTGTAATTTCACTAGTTGTATATGTATGAGTATTAATTCCTTTTCTTTCACCATTTTCAATTGGCTTTATTCCTCTAGGTTCACCAAAATATATTCCACCCGTTAACTCTCTTACTATCATTATATCTAGTCCTGAAACTACCTCTGGCTTAAGGGTTGAAGCATCAACTAATTGTTTAAAACAAATTGCAGGCCTTAAGTTTGCAAAAAGCTTTAATTCTTTCCTAAGTTTTAATAATGCTCTTTCTGGTTTTTTGGAAAATTCTAGGTTATCCCATGTAGGACCACCAACTGCTCCAAGCATAATTACTTCACTTTCTAGTGCTTTATAAAAAACCTCATCAGTGATTGGGGTGCCATGTTTATCATAAGAACAACCACCAACTAACTCCTGATCAATTTCAAAATCTAAAGATTTTTTATCATTAAACCAGTTAATGATTTTTTTTACCTCAGTTATTACCTCCGGACCAATACCATCACCAGGAAGTAAAAGTATTTTTCTTTTTTTTACTTTAATCATTAAATACCCAAGGCTTTTTGTTTTTTAAGTTTGTTTCAAACTTTACTATTTTTTCTGATTTTTTTAGTGATAAAGCAATATCATCAAGCCCTTCTAACAAACATTTTTTCTTAAATGGATCAACTTCAAATTTTAGCTCATTATTTCCATAAACTATTTTTTCCTCTTGCAAATCAATAGAAATTTCTTCTTGTCTATTTGCGTATTCAGATAGCTCTTTTATTTTTTCTTCTTCAAGGATTATAGGCAAAATTCCATTTTTAAAACAATTACTAAAAAAAATATCTGCATAACTTGAACTTATCACACAAGTAATTCCAAAATCTAATAAAGCCCAAGGAGCATGTTCTCTTGATGAACCACATCCAAAGTTTTTTCCAGCAATTAATATTTTAGATTGATTAAATGGATCTTTGTTTAACACAAAATCATTTATTTCTTTACCTTGATCATCATATCTCATTTCAAAAAATAAATTTTTTCCAAGACCAGTTCTTTTGATAGTTTTTAAAAACTGTTTTGGAATTATCATATCTGTATCAATATTTACAATTGGTAAATAAGCTGGGATACTTTTTAATTTATTAAATTTTTGCATTTAATTTTGATACTTTCTGACATCATCTAAATTACCTGAAATTGCAGCTGCTGCAGCCATTCCTGGACTAACTAGATGAGTTCTACCACCTCTACCTTGTCTTCCCTCAAAATTTCTATTTGATGTAGAGGCGCATCTTTCTTCTGGTTTTAATTTATCGGCATTCATTGCTAAACACATAGAGCAACCTGGTTCTCTCCATTCAAACCCTGAGCTAACAAAAATTTTATCTAGTCCTTCTTGCTCTGCTTGTTCTTTAACTAAGCCTGAGCCTGGAACTACTATAGCATTAACATGCGATGATACTTTCTTATCTTTTACGACTTTTGCTGCTTCTCTCAAATCTTCTATTCTGCCATTAGTACAACTACCAATAAATACTTTATCTATTTTTATATCTGTGGCTGCCATGTCAGGTTTTAAACCCATATACTTTAAAGCTCTTTCAATTGAATTTTTTTTATCTTCATCAGTCTCATTATTTGGATTTGGAACTTTTCCATCAATTGTTATTACATCTTGTGGTGACGTACCCCATGTAATCATAGGTAAAATTTCATTTGCATTAAGGCTTATTTCTTTATCAAAACTAGCATCAGAGTCTGTTTTTAAAGTTTCCCAATAGTTCAAAGCTTTATCCCAATTTTCACTTTTTGGTGACATTGGTTTTCCTTTTAAATATTCAAAAATTTTTTCATCTGGTGCAATTAATCCTGCTCTTGCACCACCTTCGATTGTCATATTGCAAATAGTCATTCTTTGCTCAACACTTAAAGATCTTATTAAATCTCCAGCATATTCCACAACAGATCCTGTTCCACCTGCTGTACCTATTTTTCCAATTATTTGAAGTATTACATCTTTAGAAGTAACTCCTAAAGGAAGTTCACCGTTAACATTAATTCTAAAATTTTTAGCTTTCTTCTGAACTAGTGTTTGGGTTGCTAAAACATGTTCAACTTCTGAAGTTCCTATTCCAAATGCTAAAGCACCAAATGCTCCATGCGTTGCGGTATGACTGTCTCCACAAACAATAACTGTACCTGGTTGAGTAAAACCTTGCTCAGGTCCTATAATATGAACGATACCTTGCCTCTTATCATCCATACCAAATAACTGAACACCAAATTCTTTACAATTTGCCTCTAAAGTATCTACTTGAATTTTTGACTCTTCATCTGAAATACCTTTTGATCTGTCAGTTGTTGGAACATTATGATCTGCAACTGCTAAAGTTAAATTTGGGTGTCTAACTTTTCTATTAGAATTTCTTAATCCTTCAAAAGCTTGGGGGCTTGTCACCTCATGAATTAAATGTCTATCTACAAAAAGTAAAGATGTACCATCATCTTGTTGATCAACTAGATGATCGTTCCAAATTTTATCGTATAATGTTGTAGACATTGAAAAAAAAATTATTTTTTTTCTGTAGAGCTTTCTGATTTTTGTTCTTCTTTAGGAGCCTCTGCTGCTGGAGCCACCTCTTCTTTAGGTGCTGCTTCTGCTTTAGGAGCTTGTTCTTTAGGTGCTGCTTCTGCTTTAGGGGCTTCTTCTTTTGGTGCTTCTACTGCAGGAGCTACATTTTCCTCTGTAACTGTTTCTGGTTTTGCTTCAATATCAATACCAATTTTTTTTCTAATTTTTTCTGCAATTCTTGCTGATTTACCAGTTCTATCTCTTAGATAATAAAGTTTTGCTCTTCTTACTTTACCTGATCTAATAACCTTAATTGAATCAATTAAAGTTCCAAATAAAGGAAAAGTTCTCTCAACACCTTCTCCAAAGGAAATTTTTCTAACCGTAAAAGATGAGTTTAGGTCTCTGCTTTTTTTAGCAATACATACTCCCTCAAAATATTGAATTCTCTCTTTTTTACCCTCGGTAATTCTCACACCAACCTTAACAACATCTCCAGGATAAAATTCTGGAATTTTTTTCTCTGAAAGAATTTTGTTAACGTTATGTTGGTTTATTTCTTCAATTGTTTTCATGTTAATATTTATCAAGTTAATTCTTCTTATATTTTTCCCATAAATCTGGTCTTCGGTCGCGTGTTATAGCCTCAGATTGAGATAAACGCCAGTGTTTAATTTTATTATGATCACCTGATAATAGTACGTCTGGCACAGCTTTTTCCTCCCAAATTTGAGGTTTTGTATACTGAGGGTACTCTAGAAGACCATTTTCAAAGGTTTCATCTAATTTAGAGTTTTCATTTCCTAATACACCTGGCAGCAATCTTAAAATACTATCTATAACTACATATGCTGCTGACTCCCCGCCTGACAAAACATAATCTCCAATACTAATTTCCTCAATATTTCTTGTTGAAAGTATTCTTTCGTCCACACCTTCAAAATGACCACAAATTAAAGACAGAGATTTTTCATTAGCTAGCTCTTTTGCTAAATTTTGATCAAATTTTTTTCCTTTTGGCGATAAGTATAAAATTCTCTCACTTTCATTTTTGTTTTCATCTAAAGACTTTGCAAGAACATCTGCTTTTAACAACATCCCTGAACCACCCCCATAAGGTGTATCATCTACTGTTTTATGTTTGTCGTCAGCTGCATCTCTTATGTTTACAACTTTAAGTTTCCATAAATTATTTGATAAAGCTTTTCCATAAAGTCCTTTAGATAAAGGACCAGGGAAAATCTCTGGATACAGTGTAAATACTTGAGCTTGCCACATAAATAATCTTTAAATTATTTTTTTTCCTCTGCTGGAGCTGCTTCTGCTTTAGGAGCTGCTTCCTTAGGAGCTTCTGCTGCTGGAGCTGCTTCTGCTTTTGGAGCTTCTGCTTTAGGAGCTTCTTTATTATCCTCTTCTTTTTTATTTCTCTCTTTTTTTGGCACTGCTTTATTTGGATTATTTCCATTTGCAGGCATAGGCATTAGTTCGTTCTCACCTAAAATTCTTGCTACTCTAGTTGTTGGTTGAGCTCCTTGACCAAGCCAATATTTAATTCTCTCAGCTTCTAGGCCCACTCTTTCTTTTTTCTCTTTTGGTAATAGAGGATTAAAGAAACCAACCTTTTCTATAAATCTTCCATCTCTTGCAAAACGACTGTCAGCAACAACAACTTTATAAACAGGACGTTTTTTTGTTCCACCTCTTGATAATCTTAATTTTAACATTTCTTCTCCTTTTTTACTTTAATTGGTTAAATAGCTCTGGCGGTATACCTTTATCAGACATACCTTTCAGATTTCCTTTTGACATCTTTTTCATCATTTCAGACATCATTTTAAATTGCTTAAGCAATTTATTGATAGTGGCCGGATCTGTGCCAGAGCCATTAGCAATTCTTTTTTTTCTAGAACCATCAATTATTTTTGGGTTCTCTCTCTCTTTTTTTGTCATTGATAAAATAATAGCTTCATTTTTAGTAATTATACTTTCATCAATTCCTGCTGAATCCATTTGAGATTTAATTTTAGAAACTCCTGGCATAAAAGACATAATTCCCTCAATACCGCCCATTTTTTTCATTTGTCTTAATTGAGATAAATAATTTTCCATAGAGAATTGACCTTTTTTTAAATCTTCCTCGGCTTTTTTAAGATTTTCTTCTCCTAAATCTTGAGCCGCTTTTTCTACAAGAGATACGATATCCCCCATTCCAAGTATTCTGTTTGCAATTCTATCTGGATGGAATACTTCAATATTATCTATTTTTTCTCCTATCCCTAAAAATTTAATTGGAACGTTTGAAACATATTTCATACTCACTGCAGCTCCACCTCTTGCATCACCATCTGCTCTGGTTAGGATAATTCCAGATAAATTAACTGTATTTTTAAATTCTTTTGCCACTGAGGCAGCAACTTGACCTGTTAAAGAGTCTGCAACTAAGAAAGTTTCTGTTGGATTAACGACAGCCTCGATTTGCTTAATCTCACTCATCATTTGTAAATCGATTTGAGTTCTACCAGCAGTATCAAATAAAATTATTTCAGCTCCATTTAAATTAGCGGCACTTATTGCTCTTCTACAAATATCAGCAGGTTGCTGACCTTCTATAACAGGTAAAGTTAAAATATTATTTTGTTCTCCTAAAGATCTAAGTTGTTCTTGTGCAGCTGGTCTGTAAATATCTAGACTGACCATCATTACTTTTTTCTTTTTATTATTTTCTAAAAATTTTGCTAATTTTGCTGTTGTTGTTGTTTTTCCAGAACCTTGTAACCCAACTAACATCATTGGCACAGGCGGTACTGCATTTAAGTTTATCTCATTATTTGTTGCACCTAATAAGTCTACAAGCTCATCATAAACAATTTTAACAACCATATCCCCAGGAGAGGTAGACCTTATTATCTCTTGGCCTAATGCTTTTGGCTTAACTTTTTCAATAAAATCTTTTGCAACATCCAAAGAGACATCTGCTTCAAGTAAGGCTTGCCTAATACCTCTTAAACCTTCATCTACTTGAGCTTCATCAAGTGAAGGTGCCTTTTTTAGAGAAGAAAAAATTTCTTCAAATTTATTTGTTAAATTTTCAAACATATTTATTACGCATAGCAGTAACGCACTAGTGGGCGAACCCTCGCTGACTAGTGTCGATCTCTTTGTTTCCAAAGACACCGCAAAGTTAATGTTTTTGCGGAAACGGCATCAACCTATAATAGAGGTTCAAAAAGTCAATAAATAAGTTAAATATCTATATATGGATATTAAAGCTTTTAAAATGAACGGTTTAGGTAATGATTTCGTCATCATAGATAATAGGCAAACAATTACAAATTTGACAAAAGAGCAAATAATAAAGATTTGTGACAGAAATTTTATTGGTTGTGACCAACTAATAGTGATTAAAAAAAATGATATTTCAGATGCTTCACTAGAATTTTATAATTCAGATGGAGGAATGTCTGGTGCATGTGGAAATGGTACAAGATGTATTGCTGATTTATTAGGCAAAGAAAATAACAAAAAAGAAATTTTCTTAACAACTTTATCTGGCAAATTAAAATCAAATATTGTTGGAGAAAAAATGGTTTCTACACAAATAGGTGTTGCAAAAACAAAATGGGATGAGATTCCATTGTCTAAAGAATTAAATACGAATAATTTAGGAATTAAAATTAATGACAAAAATAATAACGAATTTTCTGGTGGAACTGCTGTTAATGTTGGAAACCCACATGTAGTTTTTTTTGTTGATAATAACGAAAATTTTGAAATTGAAAAAATTGGACCAAGGATTGAAACCCACTCACTATTTCCAGAAAAATGTAATGTTACTTTAGCAACTGTTGTTAACAAAGAATTGATAAAAGTTAGAGTGTGGGAAAGAGGAGCTGGGCTTACCAAAGCTTGTGGAACTGCAGCTTGCGCAACAGCTTTTGCCGCAAAACAAAACGGACTGGTAAATGATAAAGTGGATATTGAATTTTCTACAGGTAGATTGACAATTTCAATTGATGAAAACAATAGTATTCATATGAAAGGACCAGTTTCAGATATTGAGGAGATAAATTTTAAAATTTAATGGGAATTTTTGAAAAATTTAAATCAGGTTTTAAAAAAAGTGCCTCAGCTTTTACAACTGGTTTAAGAGATATAGTTGTAAAAAAAGAGATTGATGACAAAACACTAGACAAAATTGAAGATTACTTAATTCAATCCGATGTTGGTATTGTTTCGGCTTCAGAAATAAGAGAAATAATTTCTCAAACAAAAATTGATCCCAATAAAGATTTAACCGACGAAATAAACAATATTTTAAAAAATTATATTATTTCAATTATGAAACCTTTAGAAAATATTGAATTCTTCAAAAAAAAAGAAAAATTAAATGCAACATTAATTTCAGGTGTCAATGGTGTTGGAAAGACAACTACTATTGGAAAAATAAGCAAAATATTAAAGGGTAATGGAAACAAGGTAATGCTAGCTGCATCAGATACTTTTAGAGCAGCAGCTATTGAACAACTAGAAAATTGGGCAAACAAAGTTGATGTTCAAATTACAAAATCATCTCAAGGTTCTGATCCTGCATCAGTCGCTTATAAGGCTATTGAACAGGCATTAAATAATGATTTCAATCAAGTTTTAATCGATACAGCTGGGAGATTACAAAATAAAAAAAATTTGATGGAAGAATATAAAAAAATTGCAAACGTTACTAAAAAAATTGATCCTGATGCTCCACATGATGTTATTTTAGTTTTGGATGCAACTTCTGGCCAAAATGTAATTAATCAAGTTGAAGAATTTAACAAAATTATTCCGATAACTGGTCTTATTATGACAAAATTAGATGGGACAGCAAAAGGAGGTATTCTTTTAGCTGTTGCTAAAAAATATAAACTACCAATTATTGCACTTGGATTAGGTGAAAAAGAAGATGATTTACAAATTTTTGAGGCCGAAAAATTCGCAGAGGCATTTACTCAAATTAATTAATTAAGGTACTTGAAATTAAAGGTTTATAAAAACTACATTTGTAGTGTTCTTTAAATTCATAATGCCCACAATTTTTGGCTATCGAAGAAATAATAAAATCAAATTTTCCATTTACAGGATAAAGCTCTAGTTTTTTCTCAATTATATCAAATTTAAAATTAGCTTTTAAACTTTTTACAGCACTAATCATCACTAAAGTTTTATTATCTTTTAAAAGATAATATGCAAAATCATCTGGAAAAACTGGAAAATCATATTCCTGTAAATAATATTTTGCAGTTTTGGGAAACCATTCATAAGAAATCAATGGCAAAGACTCTTTCGTTTTATAGTTATAAATATAAAGATCTTTTGGAAAATCATTAATATAATTTGAATTTTCTCCTCGAGCTAAGACAGCTTTTTCACGGGTTTTAAAATATAATGCAAAATTTTCATCGTGTGAATTCATTTGATCAATATGAAAAAGGCTGTCTACAGATGCTAAATTTTCTTTGGCATTTGATAAATTATTTAAAGAAAACAAGATAATAAAAAATAAGAAAAAATTTTTCATAAATTAACCTAAAAAAAAAATTTGAATTATCTTTGTTTAGATTATGGCTTAATTTAAACTATCAACAAATAATTTAAGAGCTAATACAAGTTTATCATCATATTCCATCATATGATCGTCATATTTTGTAAAATATGAATATTTAGGTTCACTTGCTAAATTAAAAATTTTTTTACCCATCCAAAATGGAACTATTTGGTCAGCCTCACCGTGCATTACTAATACTGGAATATTAATATTTTTAATTTTTTCATTATTTTCATACTTATCTTTTAAAATTAAACCTACTGGAATATATGGATAAAAATTTTTCGCAGCCTCTATCATTGATGTGAAGGGCGTTTCTAATATTAATCCTGCAAAATTTTTATTCTGAGTAATTTCAGTAGCAATGCCAGTTCCTAATGACTCTCCATAAATAATTATATCTTCTTCATTTAGACCTTTTTCTTTAAGCCAGTTTATTGCACTAGCACCATCTGTATAAAGACCCTCCTCACTTGGTTTTCCTTTATTGCCACTAAACCCTCTCCATGCAATAATTAAAAAATTAACATCCATGTCTTTAAAATGATTTAACTTATGGATTCTGTTTTCAAGTGTCCCTGCATTTCCGTGAAAATAAACTATTGTTTTATAACTTTTTAAATTTTTATTATGAAACCAGCCTAAAAGATTAATATTATCAGTTGTTTTGATGGTAACTTTTTCAATGTTAACTTCTAAATTATCTCCAGAATAATTATTCTCATCAGGATGATACATTAAATTTCTTTGAAAAAAGAATAAGAAAATTAAAACGATTAAGTAAATAGCTACAATACCAATAAATAATTCCAAAAAAAAATTCCTACGTTTTATTTTCATATTTTTTTTTATTTAAATAGATAAAAAAAATATAACTTAATACACAAAGAATTAAAAATACAGAAAATGAAATTCTATAACTACTTACAATGTCAAATCCTTTATTACTACATATATCAATTACCAATCCTATCCCCCACTGGATAAAAAAAGTTCCAGAAAAAAGAAATACATTAAATGAAGTAAGAGATTTGCCAGCTAGATTTTTTGAAAAGTTTAGCGCAATTGCTGGCTGAGTTAATGAAATTACAATTGATGTCATTATGTATAAAGTAAATAAAAATGCTCCTGCATTATTACCAAGATAAATAATAAGGAATAACGAAAAGTAACTAATTGGCAGGCCCAATTTAATTATTTTAATACTGCTAATACCGTATTCTGAAATTTTTGGTAAAACATATCCCCAAATAAAATATGAAATCAACATAGTAATATTTATCCAAAATAAACCTGTGGCACTTTGAAGAGGTGTATATCCGGTAATATTTAACATCCATGGACCAGCCCATAGAGTTTGAATTGCTTGAATTCCTCCATAATTAATGAATGCAAGAGGAATCATGCTTATAAAAAATTTATTTTTCCATATTTGTCTTAATGACTCTTTTTCAGATTTTGTTGATGTGCTCTCTTTTTTCTCCCAATTAGGAATTAATAAGAAAATTAAAATTATGCTAAATAAAATAAGTATAGCTATTAAAATAAAAATCCATCTCCATCCAATATACGGTAATAGTATTTGAACCGGTAAAGTTGACGACACAAATCCAAAATTTGCTACCATCAACATCCAAGAATTTGCTCTCTGTTGATATTTTTCTGCAAACCATACTCTATATCCAGTAAGAGGTCCCATCATGCAAGCACTGACACCAATACCAATAAATATTCTAGATACAAATAATCCAGTAAAACTTTTTGCAAGTGCAAATGATATTGTTCCAATCAATGCTATTATTAAAAAATAACCAATTACCTTTTTTGGTCCAATTTTATCTAATAAAAGCCCTACAGGGATTTGCATTATCGAAAAACCAATAAAATATCCTCCTGCCAATAATCCCAGATTTCCTGCAGTTAGATCAAACTCAGAAGTAAGAACGGGAGTTAAAGTTGCAGTTATAGATCTAACCAGATTAGACAGTAAAAATCCAAAGGCGAAAACACAAAATATGATAATGCTTTTATTTACTTTAGTAATCATTTATAAATTTTTGAGAATTAATCATTACTATGAATAATCAATCAACAAAAGTCAAAGATGCACGTTCTTCAAATGCAATGGCTGCAACTTCACATCCTTTAGCTACAGAAGAAGCATTGAAAATACTTAAAATGGGAGGAAATGCAGTGGATGCTTCAATTGCTGCCTCGATTGTTTTATCTGTAGTAGAGCCTAATGCAACGAGTATTGGTGGCGACTGTTTTGCAATAGTTAAAATGGATAACAAGAATGCTGTGTCTTTTAATGGATCAGGTTTAGCGCCTGAAAAATTAAATTATGATTTTTTTAAGGATAAGCATATTGATAAAATTGGATTAACTAGTCCACATTCAGTCACAATTCCTGGTGCACTGAATGCTTGGGAAAAAATTCATAAGGAATTTGGTAAGCTAGATTTTGAACAATTATTTTTAGGTGCAATTAATATAGCAAAGAATGGCCATAGAGTTACAAAAGTCGTATCAAATGCTTGGAAAAATAGTTTGAATAAAATCAATGGTAATGAAAATTCAAAAAAAATTTTTTTGAAAGATGGTCGTACTTATCAAGAAAATGAATTAATGAAAAATATTGCTTTAGGAGAAACACTTGAAGCAATTAGCAAAAAAGGAAGTAAAGAATTTTATGAAGGAGAAATTGCAAAAGATATAATTGAAACTTTAAATGAATTAGGTGGTGTACATACTTTTGAGGATTTTTCAAAACAGAGTACAATAAGATCAGATACAATCAAATCTAATTATAAGGGTGATTTTATTCATCAATGCCCTCCCAATGGTCCTGGTGTTACAGTATTGATTATGATGAAATTGTTAGAAAAATTAAATATTCAAAATTATAAATTTAATAGCACAGAAAGATTCCATCTTGAAGCAGAAGTTACAAAACAAGCTTATAAAGTTAAAGAAACTATTTTAGGCGATCCAAATTTTGTTAACTTTAATTTAGAAGAAATTTTAAGTGATAAAAATATTGAAGAAATTTTTAATAAAATTAACTTAAATTCATGCAGTGATGTTGGTGACTTAAATATTCCAGCTCATCCAGAAACAATATATTTAACAGTAGTAGATAAAGATTTAAATAGTGTATCAATAATCAATTCTGTTTGTTATGTATTCGGATCAGGTATTACTACAAATAAAAGTGGAATACTTTTACATAATAGGGGTACAAATTTCAGAGTAGAAAATGGACATCCAAACTGTATAGCAGGCTTAAAAAGACCGTTACATACTATTATTCCTGGTATGCTTATTGATAAAAACAACAAAGCAACTTTAAGTTATGGCGTTATGGGAGGCCAATATCAACCAGTGGGACAAGTTCATGTTTTAAATAATATGATTGATTTTGGAATGGGACCACAAGAAGCTTTGAGTTTTCCAAGAGCTTTTCATTTTAATAATATTTACAAACTAGAAAAAACGGTTGATAAAGAAATTTTCAATGGACTCAAAGAAATAGGTCATAATGTAGAATATTTTGATGGTACCCATGGTGGGGGCCAAGCGATAAAAATAAATAGAAGTGAAGGTGATCTCATAGGTGGATCAGATCCTAGAAAAGATGGGTATGCAAAAGGATATTAATTCTCATCGAAGAATGATAAAAAAACAAATTCCAAAGAATTAAAAGTTTAAAGATATATCTCGGTGAACTGAGTTACATCTTGCAACAAATTTAGCTTGCTCTTTAGTTAATCTGTTTTGAAGTCTAAGACCAATATTATGTTTGATAACATCATTATATTTAATTAATTCAGGCATCAAATTCTTATTAGCATCATCTCTCCATGAAACTTCTAAATTGAAAAGATCAAAAGTCTCTGAACTTACTTCAGACAATTTTTGTTCATCTACCTCATCATTATCTATTACAGATATTAGGTCATCTAATTTATTTGCAAATTCTTCGGTTCCAGAAATTTCTCCTAGTTTATCAAAAAGATTATCAATTATTGATATTGCGTTTTCGTAATTTCTATTATCAATATTATATTTTAATTCTTTTATTTCTGGTGAAAGTTCTTTTAACTTTTCATTATCATTTATAAACATCACTATTTGATCCAGAGTTTCATAAGCTTCATCGACATTTTTTCTATATCTTTTAGTTCTTGTGTTTTTTGCTTTGTGCAATATTTCAAACTCTCCATTTTTAGCTTTCCAGCTTTCAGGAACTTTATTTTGAAGTTCTTTAATTTCTAACTCGTAATTCTCGATCTTTAATTCTAATTTATTTTTATCTGAAAAGTCATCATCATCTAAATTTCTAATTTCAGCTTTTGTTTTTTTAATTTTCTGGTCTATTTTTCTAACTTTTTTCTGAATTTTTCTTACATCGAAATGAAGATCTTTATAATCTTTTGTAAATAAATCGTATTCTTGCTCAGTTTTTTGCAATTTTTTAACTATAGCAAAAGTTCCTAAAGCATTATCAAAATGCTCTTCAAAAATATCTAATTTATCTACTGGAAGATTTGCTGGAGTTAACTTTTGCATATTCTTAATTGCATTTGTAATTGTTTGTTCTTCATTATTATAAATTGCAAATTTATATTCTTGTAAGCAATATTGAAGTTTTGGATTCATTGGTGGTGGAGCTACATTAGAAGTTAAATATGTTCTTGCTGGTAAATAATTTACCAATGTAGGATAGAAACCAACAATTCCAAGTCCTATCAATTGTAAAATAATAAACGGAACAACTCCTTTCCAAATATTTAAAGTAGTAACAAGTTTTGAAGCTACTCCTTTCAAATAAAATAAAGCAAATCCAAATGGTGGGGTTAAAAATGAAGTTTGTAAATTTACCCCAATCATAACACCAAGCCAAATTGCACTTACATTTGCACCTGGTTCAGCTAATAATATAGGAGCAATAATAGGAACAACAACTACAGCTATTTCTATAAAATCTAGAAAAAAACCTAATAAAAAGATAACTACCATTACAACAACGAATTGGGTCCAAAATCCTCCTGGTAAATCCTGAAGAAAGTCTCTTACTAACTCTTCGCCTCCAAATGCTCTAAATCCAGAGGTTAGCATTGCTGCTCCGAGTAAAATTATAAATACCATTGAGGTGGTTACACAAGTTTCTACAACAACTTCTTTTAAAACATCATCTATTTTAAATGCTCTCCAAAAACTCCATATAACACTAGCTAAAAATGTAATTGTAAAAAATAATGCAATTAATATTGCGCCTAGATCTCTAGTGTCAACAGCTTTAATATTTAAGTTATAATTTTTAGATAAAAAATAAATTGGAATTAAAGATACAATTGCAATAATTATTGGATAGTAAGCATTCTTTTTACCTTGATGTAATCTGTAGCCTGCCATCATTGTTGCACCAATAGCACCTATTGATCCAGCCTGATTTACAGTAGCAATACCCATAAGTATAGATCCTAAAACTGCAAAGATTAGGGCAAGTGGTGGAATAATTACTAATATAACTTTGATCCAAAATTTAGTGTCAAAATTTCCTTTGAACGGTACAGGAGGAGCTGCTTTTGGGTTTAATCTTGCATACACAAATATGTAAAGCATATACAAACCAACCAAAACTAATCCAGGTAATAATGCACCTAAAAACATATCTCCAGCTGAAGTAGACCCTACTCTAAATTCTCCAGGCATATTAAATTCGCCAGTTAAAATTTTATAATCAGTCTGACGCATAGTATTTGCAACGTCAGCGGCACTTGCCAATTGATCGGCAATTATAATTAAGACAATTGAAGGAGGTATAATTTGACCAAGTGTTCCAGAGGAACAAACAATTCCACTTGCTAGTCTTTTATCGTATTTATTATTTAGCATTGTGGGCAAAGAAATTAGTCCCATTGCTATTACTGTTGCTCCAACAATTCCAGTTGTTGCTGCAAGTAATGCACCAACAAAGATAACAGAAATACCAAGTCCTCCTGGAATTGGTCCAAATAGTTGTCCCATAGTAACTAAAAGGTCTTCTGCAATTTTTGATTTTTGCAACATTATCCCCATAAAGATAAACAATGGGATCGCAATTAAGGTGTCAGTTTCTACATCCCAATAATTACTCCTAAAATTAGTAATACCAGCGGTTAACCATTCTTTAGGCCCATCAACAGCAAAATAAGCACTGGGGTCTCCTGCAAATAAATAACCGAAAAAAGCAGCTAATCCTATTGAAATTATTGCTGATCCAGGTAATGCAAAAGCTACTGGAAAACCAGATGCCAAAGCTCCAATCATTATAATTACCAGTAAAGTTAAAAATAAATGTTCCATTATTTAATTCTTTAAAAGTTTGTGACTACTACTCATAAAGTAGCTTGTGAATTGAGTTAACATACTTACTGCAAATACTGCTAAGTAAACTGCCATTAAATAAAGTAAATATAATCCATTTGAACCTTGCTGAGTAATTTCAAATGAAATTACCGGACCATTAATGATACTAGCTTTACCACCCATACCCAAAAATATAACTATCAAACATAAAGGAATGCCTAAAATGAGAGATCCAATTGCATTCGTCCATGCCTTCTTTCTCTCACTAAAATTAGCATACAAAACATCAACTCTTACATGACCTTCGTGAATTAATGCATATGCACTTGCAAAAAGATAAAGTGCAGCATACCAAAAACGAACAAGATCTCCTTGAAAAGCTTGTTCATATTGGAATATAAATCTTGATACAACTATCAAGAATTCACTTCCAACTACTAAAACTGCTAACCAAATAAATCCTACAGATCTTGTGAAATAACCAATTATAAAAGAAGCTAAAATAAGAGGGAAATGTATATATGTAATCCTGAATGCGGGTATTACTAAATTAATTTTAATTTGTTCCCCAAAAATTGGCTCAACCAATTTTTCTACAACCATAAATGAGATTAAAAAATCTGCTACTCCAACAATAAGCACTGCCCAGAATGAAGATCTAATAATATATGCTGTTATTTTTTTTAGTATCTCTGAGTCTGTTTGTAATGTTTGTTTTAAGGATTTTAAAACAAACATTATAACTCCTATAAAAGATAAAAAATAAAATAATAATTGAATATACGACAGACTCATCGCAAGTCCCTCTAAAGGTTCATTTAATTTTTTAAATCCAAATATTTCATAATGAGAAAAAAGTTTTTTAACTCCTGGCCAATCAAACCAAACTGTTAAAACATTATTTATTAAAAAAATTAATGTTAATGTTAAGATAGAATAGCTAAATATTCTTATTAAAATAGATAAGTTTTTTTTCTCAATCATATGACAAAACTTTTAATGGTATATAAAAAGAGGGCCCATTTAAGGGCCCTCTAGTATTAATTAGAATTAAATTATACTCCTAATGCTCTATTTCTTTGAGAAATGTAAGGTGAATCAGACAAGTTTGTCCAAGCACCTATTTCTTTTCGTCCTTTAACAAAAGCAGCATGCACTTTCTGAGCAAGGGCACTATGTTGCTGAACTTCGTCAAAAACTTCTGCAGCACCTTTAGCAAAAGCGTCATAAACTTTATCGTTAAACTTCTCAAGCTTAACTCCATTTTCGTTTACTAAACGATCTAATGCTGCTCCATTTTTTGCATTGTATTCTGCCATAGTAGTTGTATCAGCCCAATCACAAGCAGTCTTTATAATCAATTGATCTGACTTAGTTAGACTTGTGAACCAAGATTTATTTACACCACAACATAGAGTTGATCCTGGTTCGTGCATACCTGGATAATAATAATACTTGGCTGCTTCATAAAACTTAAAAGCCTCATCATTCCAAGGTCCTACCCATTCGGTAGCATCAATTGCACCAGACACAAGGTTTTCATATATTTGTCCACCTGGAAGTGAAATTGGAGAACCACCAAGTTTTCCAAGTACTTGTCCACCTAAACCAGGCATACGCATTTTTAAACCCTTAATATCATTAGCTGATCTAATTTTTTTGTTAAACCAACCACCCATTTGCACTCCAGTGTTACCAGCAGCAAAACTTTGTGTTCCAAAATCATCAGTCAATTCATCCCACAACTCTTGTCCACCAGCAAATTTTAACCACGCATTCATTTCAGCATATGTGAAACCAAATGGAACGGCAGTAAAATATCCAAATGCAGGGTGTTTTTTAACCCAGTAGTAATCAGCACCGTGATACATTTGAGAGTTACCTGATGCAACTTCGTCAAACGAGTCAAATGCTTTTACCCTTTCGTTAGCAGCATAATAAGTAACTTGAAT
Organism: uncultured Pelagibacteraceae bacterium; assembly: GCA_902623415.1. GTDB lineage: Bacteria > Pseudomonadota > Alphaproteobacteria > Pelagibacterales > Pelagibacteraceae > Pelagibacter. The sequence continues at coordinate 839 of CACNTU010000016.1, read as the reverse complement.
TCTACCGTCACTCATATCGCTTAATCTTTGAGCAAGTCTTTGTGCACCAGTTCCTAGGCCTGGAAAATCTCTAGGCCAAGTAGCTACCATAGAAGCTTCTATTCTCTCTTTGGCAACAGCTGGAGCAGATAAAGATGATGCTGCAACAGCAGCAACACCCGTCGCAGCTGCAGTTTTAAAGAACTTTCTTCTTGAAGGTGATCTAGAAACCTTCAATGATTTTTTTTCTTTAATCATTACTTTCTCCTCTTCTTTGTTAATTAACTTTAAAGATTAAATTACAAATGTGCGTTTAAGTCTAGATTAAAATAACTGTAAACTATTGTATTACAATCTGAGGTAGTAAATTTAGGAATTATTAAATTTATTTTTTATCAAAAAAGGCTTCGTATAACATCATCGATATCGCAAGTATCATCAATATGTAAACTGGTAATACATCAAAAAAACCTATCATCATAGATCTTGTGAGTGTTGTTGCTAAACCCAAAAGAAAAAAAATTGCAAAAGAAAGTCCTACAAGTGTTACAAGTTTATTCATTAAATTTCTCACTTTCCTTTTCAAGCCAACTGGAAACTCCTAAGAAACGATTATCGTCATATTTCTCTCCAATAACTTGAATTCCTAATGGTAAATTATTTTCACCCTGAAGTAAAGGAAGTGAAATACAAGGAGTTCCTAAATAAGACCAAACTTTATTGAAATCAGCTGATCCAGTGCTCTTAAGACCCTTTAGAGCAACGCCTGGACTGGATGGGGATAAAACCCCGTGATAGTCCTCAAATACTTCTTTATAAGAATCGTAACTTCTTTTCATAAAATCTATTGCTTCAGCATA
>CACNTU010000015.1 GCA_902623415.1 uncultured Pelagibacteraceae bacterium | reverse complement strand
TATGCTTATTATTTTCATAAGCAAATCCTTTTTTTATTAATTCAGAAATCATTTCAATCATCAAATCTATATTTTCAGTTGCTTTAGGTTGATGGGTTGGCTCCTCACAATTTAAGTAATTACAATCTTCACTAAAACTTTTAGTTACTTTGCTTGTTAATTCTGAAATTGAAATATTATTTTCTTTTGAAGATTTAATAATTTTATCATCTACATCTGTAATATTTCGCACATAAGTAACTTTAGGGTAATTTTTTTTAAAAATTTTAAATAGAATATCAAATACAACTATTGGTCTTGCGTTCCCAATATGAGGGTCGTCATAAACAGTTGGGCCACATACATACATTCTAATGTTGCTTTTATCTAGTGGAACAAACTTCTCTTTTTTATTTGTTAGATTATTTGTTAAAAAAATATCTTTACTCATTGTTTTAGGAATATACTTAAAAAATAGATTTGTGAATCTATTTGATTAATTTGGAATTTTGCATACAGGAATTGGCTCCATTTTATGCAAATTTTGTTTTCTAATAATTTCGTATTTAGCTCGATTAGCTGAATTGGGATTATCCATAGCCTCTTCTAATTCTATATATTTTAGTCCAAGTTGACCTTCATCAGTTCTCCCATCGTCCCACAAACCATCTGTGGGAGCAGCATCTATAATTTCTTTTAAAATTCCAAGCTCTTTTCCAAGTTCCCAAACTTCAGTTTTATTACAATCAGCTATAGGAGATATATCTACCCCACCGTCTCCATATTTTGTATAAAACCCAACACCAAAATCTTCAACTTTATTTCCTGTTCCAACTACTATTCCTTTATTTGCTGCAGCAACTTGATAAAGCGTTGTCATTCTCAATCTAGCTCTAGAATTCGCCATTCCATGTTCATTATTAAAATTTGATAAACTGGAACTAAAAGCCAAAAATAACTCATCTAAATTTATAGTATGTGCCTCAACATTTTTAAAGTTTTTAACTAACCACTCTTGATGCTTTAAACTTAAATCATGTTGATGTGATTTCTGTTTGATTGGCATCGACAAAACGATAGTTTTTAAACCAGTCATTGCGCTTAATGTACTTGAAACTGACGAATCTATTCCTCCAGAAATTCCTATAACCAATGACTCTGCCTTACTTGGCATATTATTTACATAATTTTTAATCCAATTAGAAATAAATTTTACTTTTTCTGAAGCATTCATACTTTTAAAGTATTAGATATTTAAAATTTTACAATGTCTTAAGATGCCGCTCTATCTGCGTTTTTAGAATAGGAGCTATTCTTTTTAATCTCATCTGAAATCAAGAAAGCTAATTCTAGAGCTTGGTTTGCATTTAGTCTTGGATCACAATGCGTGTGATATCTTGATGATAAGTCTTTTTCTGATATCTTTTGTGCTCCTCCAATACACTCTGTTACATCTTGACCAGTTAATTCTATATGTAAACCACCAGCGTAACTTCCTTCACTTTGGTGACATGCAAAAACATTTTTAACTTCTTTTAACACACTGTTAAATGGTCTTGTTTTAAATCCTGTCGCAGCTTTTACTGTATTTCCATGACAAGGATCACACGACCAAATTACATTTATACCTTCTTTTTTTATTACCCTAATTAATTTTGGTAAAAATTTTGAAACATTATCTGCACCAAATCTTGATATTAGTGTGATTTTACCTTTTTCATTCTTAGGGTTTATTCTATTACAAAGATCAATTAAATCATCAGCCTTTAAGGTAGGTCCGCATTTAATTCCTATTGGATTTTCTATACCCCTACAAAATTCAACATGGCCACCATCCAGTTGTCTTGTTCTATCTCCTATCCAAACAAAATGAGCAGATGTATCGTGATTCTCTCCCGTTGTTGAATCTGTTCTTGTCATTGTTTCTTCAAAAGGAAGTAGTAATGCCTCATGTGATGTCCAGAAGTTAACAGTTTTCAGTCTTCTATTAAAATCTGAATTAATTCCGCATGCATCCATGAAAGCCAATGCATTTGCAATATTATCTTCTAATTCTTTAAATCTTTTTAATTCTGGTGAATTTTTGATGAAACCTAAATTCCAATTATGAACATTCTTAAGATCTGCAAAACCTCCATGACAAAATGCTCTAATCAGGTTTAAAGTTGCAGCTGATTGTGAGTATGCCTTGAATAATCTTTTAGGATCTGGAACTCTAGCCTTTTCAGTAAATTCCATAGCATTTATATTGTCACCTAAATAACTTGGAAGCTCTACCCCGTCTTTTATTTCTGTTGGTGCACTTCTAGGTTTTGAAAATTGACCAGCTATTCTTCCAACTTTTACTACTGGTAATGAAGCTGAGTAAGTTAAAACTAATGACATTTGCAACATTAGTTTAAATGTATCTCTTATATTATCTGGATTAAATTCTGCAAAACTCTCAGCACAATCTCCACCTTGAAGCAAAAAAGCTTTTCCATCGACAACATCAGCTAACTGACTTTTAAGATGTCTTGTTTCTCCGGCAAATACTAATGGGGGAAATGTTCCTATCTTATCCAAAACTTTATCCAATTCTTTTTTGTCTGGATATTCTGGTATATGTTTTACAGGATATTTTCTCCAACTATTTTTTTTCCAACTTTTCATATTCAACCTAGGGGTGTTTTAACAGAGTTTGAAGTTTATTCAACAGTGACAGATTTAGCCAAATTTCTAGGCTTATCGATGTCATAACCTTTTTTAAGAGCAGAGTAATAAGCAAGTTTTTGAAGTGGAATAGTCAAAAGGAATGGAAGTAAGTCATCATTTGTATTCTCAACCTCAATAGTTTCCCAAATATTTTCTGACACTACTTCATCTTTACTTTTATTGGTTATCAATAATACTTTTGCTCCTCTAGCGATAACTTCCTGCATGTTTGAAATTGTTTTTTTATAATAATTATCTCTTGGAGCCAAAACAACTACTGGCATGCCCTCTTCTATTAAAGCTAAAGGTCCATGCTTCATTTCCCCCGCTGGATATCCTTCAGCATGAACATAAGAAAGTTCTTTAAGTTTTAGTGCACCTTCTAAAGCTATTGGATATGAATACCCTCTTCCTAAAAACATTGAACCCTTTGCTTCATTAAATGTTGAGGATATTGCCTGGATATCATTATCATGAAGCAATGTTTTCTCTATTAAGTCAGGTAAAGCTTTTAGGTCTTTAATTTTTTCTTGGTATTCTTTTTTTTCAATTTCCTTTCTTAACGACCCAAGTTTTAAAGCTAAAATATACAAAACTAGTATTTGACCTAGAAATGCTTTTGTTGATGCAACTCCAATTTCAGGACCACAATGAATTGGTAAAACAAAATTGGAATCTCTTGCTATTGAGCTTTCGATTACATTAACAACAGCACATGTTTTCATGCTATTTTTGTTACATATGTCTAAAGCTGCATAAGTATCTGCTGTTTCCCCAGATTGCGAAACAAAGATATATAAACTGTCTTTTTTAAATCTATTTTTTCTATATCTAAATTCTGACGCTATATCTATATTAACATCTAAATTTGTAAGTTCCTCAAACCAATATTTTGCCATTAAGCAAGAGTGATACGCTGTTCCACATCCTATTAATGTGATTGAATTAATCTCTTCTATTTTCCAAGGAAAATTAAAAATATTTATGTCTTTATTTACATTATCTACATATTCTTTAATTCCAGTTTTAATTGTTGTTGGTTGTTCTTCAATTTCTTTTGCCATGAAATGTTTAAAGTCACCTTTATCGTAATTTGTTTGATCTGATGATAGTTCTAATATTTTTTTATTAACTTTCTTTCCTTCTTCATTGAAAAAATTAACTTGATCTTTTTTAACAATACAAAATTCACCATCGTCAAGATAAGTAATTTTATTTGTCATAGATTTTAAAGCATAAGAATCTGATCCTAGATAGTTTTCATTTGGACCATAACCAACGGCTAAGGGTGATCCTCTTCTAGCACCAACTATTAAATCTGGCATATCTTTAAAAACAATTCCAAGAGCAAAGCTACCATGAAGTTGTTTTAACGTTTTTGTGATAGCTTCTTCTAATTCAGAAATCTTTAAATTTTCTGTTATCAAATGAACAATAACTTCTGTATCTGTCTGTGATTTAAATTTGTGACCTTTGTTAATTAAAAGTTTTTTTAATATTGTAGAATTTTCAATAATTCCATTGTGAACTACTGACACATTATGAGAGGAATGAGGATGTGCATTTAAACTATTTGGAATTCCATGAGTAGCCCATCTTACATGCCCAATACCAATATTTCCTCTTAAGTTTTTTAAATCAAAATTATTTTCTAAATTATCAACTCTACCCTCTGATTTAACTTCGTTAATTTCTCCATCTGAAAGTGTAGCTATACCTGCTGAGTCATATCCTCTATACTCTAATTTTTTTAATGAATTAATTATATTTGCAGAAACAGGTTTGTTACTTGATATTCCAATAATTCCACACATAAATTATTTTTTCTTTCTTTTGTAATTCTTAACTTCTAATTGTGGCGATCTTGTTAGTGCTAAAGATTTTTTATTAACGTTCTTTGTAATTACTGATCCAGCTCCAACAATACTATCTTCATTTATAGTAATTGGAGCAACTAAAGAAGAGTTTGAACCTATAAATACTTTGTCTTTAATTTTTGTCTTATTTTTATTTACTCCATCATAATTACAAGTAATTGTGCCTGCACCAATGTTCACTGATCTTCCAATTTGAGCATCTCCAACATAAGACAAATGGTTTACTTTAGATTTATTTCCTAAAGTGCTTTTTTTAATCTCTACAAAATTACCTACTTTGGATCCTTCTCTTAAAATTGTATTGGGTCTTATTCTAGCATAGGGACCAATCTCAACGTTATTTTCAATTTTACAAGACTCTAAATGTGAAAAAGATTTTATAATTACATTGTTCCCAATTTTTACCTTAGAGCCAATAACAACATAAGGTTCTATAGTTACGTTACTTCCAATCTTCGTATCTTTTGAAAAAAAAATAGTTTCAGGACCTACCATCTTTACACCTAACTTAATAAATTTTTCTCTAAGTTTTTTTTGATTTAAAACTTCCATTTAGAATTGATTTACATTAAGTATATATATTGATTAATTCACAATTTATTTCTTTAAAATACTTTTAAAATGAAACAAAAATTTACAATTTTATTCGATTTAGATGGAACATTGGTTGATACAGCCCCAGACTTAATGAGGGCTCATAATCATGTTATGAAGAAATTTGGCTACCCAACCAAATCAACTGAAGAAATTAGAAATCTTGTTGGTAAGGGCGCTGGGGCAATGATTGGTAGATCTATATGGGGTCAAGCAAAAAAAGAATTTGGTAAAGTAAATGATGAAAAAGTAAAAAAAGAAATGGTTACTGAGTTTGTTGATTTTTATGGAAAGAATATAATAAATGAAAGTACACTTATTAGAGGTGTCAAAGAATTTTTAAATTGGTGCAAAGATCAAAGAATATCCATGGCTGTTTGTACAAATAAGCAAGAACGTTTATCAAATGATCTTTTAAAAAAAATTGGTATCTATGATTATTTTGAATATGTCGCTGGATCAGATACTTTTGATTATTGTAAACCAGATCCAAGGCATCTTACCACTGTGGTTGAAATACTAGATGGAGATATAAAAAAATCGATAATGATAGGTGACAGTGAAACTGATGCAAATGCTGCAAAGGCAGCTGAAATACCAATTATCTTATTGGAAGACGGATATACTGAAAAAAATAAAGACGAAATTTATCACAATCACTTAATAAAAGACTTTGTAGGTATTGAAAAAATTGTGTCTCAATATCTTTAATATTGATTAATTTATTTTAACTATTAAAACAAAATCACAAATTAGGAGTTATTTTGTTATTACATAAAGTTAAAGTATATGCATCAAAAATTAATCTTCCAAAGAAGAAACAACTCGCATGGAAGATAGCTGAGATAGCCAGTGATAATGCTAAATTAAATAAAGACGCTATTCAAATGGTTATCAATAGAATAATTGATAACGCTTCAGTTGCTATTGCTTCGTTAAACAGAAAGCCAGTAATCTCATCTAGAGAGATGGCATTAAAACATTCTAGAAAAAATGGCGCTACTATATTTGGTGTAAACTCTAAACTAAAATTTGATTGCGAATGGGCAGCTTGGTCTAATGGAACAGCAGTTAGAGAATTAGATTTTCATGACACTTTTTTAGCTGCTGATTATAGTCATCCTGGTGACAACATACCTCCACTTATAAGTGTTGCACAACAAAATAGGAAAAGTGGATTGGATTTACTAAGAGGAATAATTACTGCATACGAAGTTCAAGTAAATTTAGTCAAAGGAATTTGTTTACATAAACATAAAGTTGATCACATTGCTCATTTAGGACCTAGTGTGGCTGCTGGATTAGGAACAATGTTAAAATTAAATACTGAAACTATTTATCAGGCTGTTCAACAAGCACTACATACAACAATTTCTACAAGACAATCAAGAAAAGGAGAAATTTCAAGTTGGAAAGCTTATGCTCCAGCGCACGCAGGTAAGCTTGCTATCGAATCTGTAGACAGAGCTATGCGTGGTGAAGGAGCTCCTAGTCCAATTTATGAAGGTGAGGACAGTGTAATTGCAAGAATACTAGATGGTAAAAAAGCTAACTACAAAGTCCCATTACCAAAAAAAGGTGAAAGTAAAAAAGCTATTTTAGAGACATATACAAAAGAATATTCTGCAGAATATCAATCACAAGCATTAATAGATCTAGCTAAAAAGCTAAAAACAAAAATTTCAAATTTAAATCAAATTAAAAAAATTGATATATTCACAAGTCACCATACACATTATGTAATCGGTACAGGTGCTAATGACCCTCAAAAAATGGATCCTAATGCAAGCAGAGAGACATTAGATCATTCTATAATGTACATCTTTGCCGTTGCACTTGAAGATGGAGATTGGCATCATGTCAAATCTTATACAAAAGCCAGAGCTAATAAAAAAAGTACAATCAAAATTTGGAGATCAATAAGAACATTTGAAGATAAAAAATGGACAAAAAAATATCACGACCCTAATCCAAAAAATAAATCTTTTGGAGCTAAAGTTGTCGTAACACTAAACAATGGAAAAAAAATTACTGAGGAATTAGATAGAGCTGATGCACATCCGTATGGAGCAAGGCCATTTAAGAGACAAAATTATATAAACAAATTTTTAACTTTAACCGAAGATATTTTGGATAAAAAAGAAAGCAATCGTTTTTTAAAAACAGTACAAAATTTAAAAAATTTAAAATCAGGTGAACTTCATAAATTGAATATTGAAGTAAGAAAAAATAAATTAAAAAAAAATAATAAAAAGGGAATTTTTTAATGCACTTTGTGGAAAAAGAACCAAGTCAAAAGAGATTAGATTTTGACCAAAAGTTAAAATCAAATAAAATATTACGAGTTCCAGGTGCATATAATCCATTAACAGCAAAATTAATTGAAGAAATTGGTTATGATGCAGTTTATGTATCTGGTGGAGTAATGGCTAATGATCTTGGTTTTCCAGATATTGGCTTAACAACTTTACAAGATGTTAGTACAAGATCTTATTTGATTTCTAGAGTTACTAATCTCCCAACAATAGTTGATATCGATACAGGATTTAAATCTTGCAAAGAAACTATAGAAACATTTGAAGAATTTGGAATAACAGGTGTTCATTTAGAAGATCAGATTGAAAGAAAAAGATGTGGGCATCTTAACAATAAAGAACTTATTTCAACTGATGCTATGGTTAAAAAAATTAAAGAATGTGTTGCTACTAAAAAAGATCAAAATTTTAAAATTATAGCTCGTTCAGATGCTAAGAGTGTTGAAGGTATCGATAAAATGATTGAAAGATGCAAAGCTTATATTGATGCTGGTGCTGAAATTATTTTTCCAGAAGCTCTTGAAGATGAAAAAGATTTTGAAAATGTTCGTAAAAGTTTATCTGGTTATCTATTAGCAAACATGACTGAATTTGGTAAATCGAAATTATTTAATTACAAAGAATTAGAAAATTTTGGATATAATATAGTTATTTATCCAGTAACTTCACAAAGATTGGCAATGAAAAATGTAGAAGATGGATTGAGAGACATTTATGTAAATGGACATCAAAATAATATTATTGATAAAATGCAGACAAGAAAAAGACTGTATGAATTAGTTGATTATGAAAAATATAATTCGTTAGATGAAAAAATTTATAATTTTAGTACGGAAGGACATGAATAATGAGTGATGATATTAAAAAAGGCTTACTAGGTATAGTTGTTGATGAAACTGAAGTTTCAAAAGTAATGCCAGAAATAAATTCTCTTACTTATAGAGGTTATGCAGCTCAAGATTTATGTGAATACTGTAGATTTGAAGAAGTTGCATATCTGATTCTTAATAAGGATCTCCCAAATACTATCCAACTTAGACAATTTGAAAAAGAAGAAAGAAACAACAGAGAACTGACAAAAAATTTGTATGAAATAATCAAACATATGCCAAAAAAATCCCATCCAATGGATGTTGCAAGAACAGCTGTGAGTGTAATGGGATTAGAGGATAAAGAAACTACAGACTCTTCACAAGAAGCAAATATGAGAAAAGCTCTAAGAATTTTTGCAAAAACTCCAACTGCCTTAGCTGCTTTTTATAGAATAAGAAAAGGTAAAAAAATAATTAAACCTAAAAAAACATTAACGTTTGCTGAAAACTTTTTTTACATGTGTTTTGGTAAAGTTCCACAAAAAGAAATAGTTAAAGCTTTTGACGTTTCTTTGATTTTGTATGCTGAACATAGTTTTAATGTTTCAACATTTACTGCAAGAACGATAACAAGTAGTTTGTCTGATATTCATGGAGCAATTACTGGTGCTATCGCAAGTTTAAAAGGTCCCCTTCATGGTGGTGCTAATGAGGAAGTAATGCACATGATGAATAAAATTAAAAAACCTGGAAATGCATTAAAATGGATAAATAATGCTTTAAAGAATAAAGAAGTTGTAATGGGATTCGGTCACAGAGTTTACAAGTCAGGTGATTCAAGAGTCCCAACAATGAGAGAGTATTTTGGCAAAGTTGCCAAAATTAAAAAAGATAAAAAATTTGAAAAAATTTACGACATTGTAGAAAAAGTAATGATCAAAGAAAAAAATATTTATCCAAATGTAGATTATCCTACTGGACCAACTTATCACTTAATGGGCTTTGATACTGATTTCTTTACACCTATTTTTGTTATTTCAAGAATCACTGGTTGGTCTGCTCACATCATGGAGCAACATGCTGCAAATAAACTTATCAGGCCTTTGGCAAGCTATAAAGGAAGCAAACATAGAAAAGTAATGGAATTAAACCAAAGATAGTTTAATTTTTTTCTATTTTTGCAAATCTATCATTACATAATATTAAACATTTAAAGCTATTAAGTGAGACAAACTCATCTATAGCTTTTTTTACACCTGGGGCATACGATAAATCATAATCATCACAAAGTACCGTTCCCCCATTAATTATAACTTCTCTACAACAATCTAAATCATTTTTAACAGTTTGATAGTCATGACCTCCATCAAGAAATACATAATCAATTTTAGACATATCAATTTTTTTTAATATTATGTTTGAATTTCCTTTAATTAATGATGCATTGTCTTTAAATTTTTGTAGAAGATCTTTGACACCTTCTAAACTGTATGGATTTTGTCTTTTTATATAATTAAAATAAAAATTTTTTATAGGATTAGAAAATTTAGTATTAGGTATTACCTCATTTTGATTTTCTAAAGTTTCTGCAAACAAATCCAATCCTATATATTTAAAATCTTGTCCATGCATTTTGTAAAGTAACTCACAGACATTGCGCGCAGTAACTCCATGAAAAACACCAACTTCAAGAAATACTTTAGGATTTTTTTCAGCTACTTCTTTTAAAAAAAAGTCACCAACACCTTTTTGCTTTAAGCTAGTTTTTCGAAAATATTTTTTGTATTTCAATTAACTAAATGCTTCTGCCCAGGTACCTTGAGTTGATGCTTTTGAATATTCTGTTGCACGACCTTCAAAGAAATTCATGTGTTCAACAGCATTAAGCATAGTATCAAGCCAAGTTAGTGGATTTTTTTCAATATCATAAATTCCTTCTAAACCTAATTGACTCAATCTTCTATTAGCAATGAAACGAATATATTTTTTCACATCTGCAGCTGTTAATCCTTCCATTGGACCCATTTGAAATGCTAAATCTATGAAAGCATCTTCATGCTCAACTATAGTTCTACAAGCCTCATAAATTTCTTTTTTTAATTGTGGGTTCCATGTTTCAGGATTTTCTTTAATGAAATCTTTAAAAAGTCTTATCATTGAATTGCAGTGCAAAGTTTCATCTCTTACAGACCAAGTAACGATCTGCCCCATTCCCTTCATTTTATTATGTCTTGGAAAGTTTAACAAAATTGCAAAACTTGCAAACAATTGCAGACCTTCTGTAAACGCACTAAAAACTGCTATGGTTTTTGCAATGTCGTGATTAGATTTAACATCAAATCCTTGCATGTAATCATATTTATCTTTCATTTCTTTATATTTCATGAATGCTGAATATTCAGACTCTGGCATTCCAATCGTATCTAATAAATGTGAATAAGCTGCAATGTGTACTGTTTCCATAGAGGCAAATGAAGACATCATCATTAATACTTCTGTTGGTTTAAACACATTCATGTAATGTCTTATATAACAATTACTTACTTCAACATCCGCTTGAGTAAAAAATCTAAAGATCTGAGTTAGTAAATTTTTTTCTGATGGGCTTAAATTTTTTTGCCAATCTCGTACATCATCTCCTAATGGTACTTCTTCGGGCAACCAGTGAATTCTTTGTTGAGTTAACCAAGCATCGTAGCACCAAGGATATCTAAATGGTTTATAAACTGGATTAGCTACTAATAAACCATTATTGTTTTTTTTTGGTTGAACTGTTTCTTTATTTATATTTTCTGCTACTGACATGATAGACACTCCTCGTACTCTTGTTCTTGATTTTCGTTTGATTTATTTTTGTAAACATTTGCTAAGATATCTATTGATTTTGAATCATTAACATTCTCAGCTCTTTGAATTGATTTTGATCTACAATAATAAAGGCTTTTTAAGCCTTTTTTCCAAGCATCAAAATGAATTTTGTGCAATTCTTTTTTGTGAACATCTGCAGGTAAAAATAGATTTACTGACTGTGCCTGAGAAATAAATGGTGTTCTATCGCCACTTAATTCAATTATCCAATTTTGATTCAACTCAAATGCAGTCTTGAATACATCCTTTTCTAGATCAGTAAGAAAATCTAAATGATTAACTGAACCTTGATTAGTAGTAATACTAGACCATGTTTCCTCGTCATTTTTACCATGTGATTGAAGGATTTCTTCTAAATATCTATTTTTAACATTAAATGAACCTGAAAGAGTTTTGTGTGTATAACTGTTTGCAGCAATAGGCTCTACTCCTGGTGATGCTCCTCCACAAATAATTGAGATTGAAGCAGTTGGAGCGATTGCTGTTTTATTAGAAAATCTTTCCTTATAACCATACTCGGCCGCATCTGGACATGCACCTCTTTCTTCAGCTAAATCTTTAGAAGCTTGATTTACTTTCTCATGAATATTTTTAAATATTTTTTTATTCCATGACTTTGCCATCACTGACTCAAGTGGAATTCTATTTTTTTGTAAAAATGAGTGAAAGCCCATTACGCCTAATCCAACACTTCTTTCTCTTTCGGCTGAATATTTTGCATCTTTAAATTGATCAGGTGCTTTATTAATAAAATCTGATAAGACATTATCTAAAAATCTCATTACATCACTAATCATATCTGGATCATCTTTCCATTCATCATACTTTTCTAGATTTAAAGATGACAAACAACACACAGCTGTTCTATCTCTTCCATCTTTATCAATTCCTGTTGGTAAAGTTATTTCACTGCACAAATTAGAAGTTTTAACTGTAAGGTTTGCTAACTTATGGTGCTGTGGAATTTGTCTATTAACGGTGTCAATATAAATTATGTATGGTTCACCAGTTTCAATTCTTGCAGTTAATAATCTTATCCATAAATTTCTTGCAGAAATAGTTTGTTGAACACTTCCATCAGCAGGGCTTTTTAAAGCCCATTGTTCATCTGTTTCTACTGCTCTCATAAATGCATCAGAAACCAAAACGCCATGATGTAAATTTAATGCTTTTCTATTTGGGTCGCCACCAGTCGGTCTTCTCATTTCAATAAATTCTTCTATCTCAGGATGATCTATTGGAAGATAACATGCTGCAGAACCTCTTCTTAAAGATCCTTGACTGATAGCCATAGTTAAAGAGTCCATAACTTTTATAAAAGGAATTATTCCTGAAGTTTTTCCAACTCTTCCTATTTTTTCACCAATAGATCTTAAGTTACCCCAGTAACTTCCAATTCCTCCACCCTTCGCTGCTAACCAAACATTCTCACTCCATAAATCAAGAATGCCTCCTAAGCTATCAGATGCTTCATTTAAAAAACATGAAATAGGTAATCCTCTTTTCGTACCACCATTTGATAAAACTGGTGTTGCTGGCATAAACCAAAGATTGCTTATATAATTATAAATTCTTTGAGCATGCAAATTATCATCTGCATATGTGCTTGCTACCCTTGCAAATAAATCTTGATAAGATTCGTTTAAACCTAAGTATCTATCTTTAAGAGTTGCTTTACCAAAGTCTGTAAGATTTGCATCTTTTGAACGATCAATTTTAATTATGATACCTTTATCATTTTGAAATAATTCTGTTTCATTATTTAATGAAAAAAGATCAGGCTTATTTATTTTAGAAACCTCTTTAACTTCTGGGCTATATTCAGAGACAGCTTTTTTAAGGGCCTGAGAAAGAATCTTATTCATAAAAGTTTAATATATTTTGTTATTAGTACGAAAACAACTATATGTTGTAGGCGTTTGTTGTAAATATACTATATAATCATTTAAACAACAGAACATTTATAGAACGCGACAATATGATAATCAACAAAAAAATAAAAAATTTTTCAAGAAATTAACATAATAAACAGTATGTAAATAACTAATGAGCCAAAATATAAAAATAGATCCCTATGGTTTTAGAGAATATGACGCCCGATGGTTGTATGAGAAAGATATAAACCAATCTGGGATAGAGAATCTTGGAAAAGGGCTTGGAACACAGATTAAAATACATACCAAAAAAGAAAATCCAAGAATCATAGTTGGCCATGATTATCGTTCATATAGTGAGGAAATAAAAACAGCTCTTAAAAAAGGATTATTGTCTACAGGGTGCTATATAGAAGATATTGGTCTGTCATTATCTCCAATGGTTTATTTTGCACAATTTAATTTAGATGCAGATGCAGTTGCTATGGTTACAGCAAGTCATAATGAAAATGGTTGGACTGGCGTGAAAATGGGAATCAAAAAAGGTCTAACTCATGCACCTGAAGAAATGAAGGAATTAAAAGAAATTACCTTAAATGAAAAATTTATAAAAGGTGTAGGTAATGAAAAACAAATAAAAAATTTTGATAAAATTTATAAAGATGACCTAATTAGTAAAAATAAAATAAAGAAAAAAATAAAAACTGTTGTAGCTTGTGGGAATGGAACAGCAGGAGTTTTTGCTCCAGATATTTTAAGGGGTATTGGTTGTGAAGTAATTGAGTTAGATTGTAACCTAGATTGGAATTTTCCTAAATACAACCCAAATCCAGAAGATCTAGAAATGCTTCACGAAATAACAAAAGTAGTTAAAGAAAACAAAGCTGATATTGGTTTTGGATTTGATGGTGATGGAGATAGGGTTGGTGTTATAGACGATAAAGGTAGTGAAATATTTTCAGATAAAATAGGGCTTTTAATTGCTAGAAATTTATCAAGCAAACATAAAAATTCAAAATTTATAGTAGATGTAAAATCAACAGGATTATATTCAAAAGATAAAATCTTATTAGAAAACAATTGTGAAACAATTTATTGGAAAACAGGCCATTCTCATATTAAAAGAAAGGTGAATGCTGAAAAAGCATTAGCAGGCTTTGAAAAAAGTGGTCATTTCTTTTTTAATCAACCTTTAGGATATGGTTATGACGATGGAATTAACTCAGCAATTCAAGTGTGTCACTTATTAGATAATCAAAATAAAAAAATGAGTGAAATTATTAGTGAATTATCTAGTACATTTCAAACACCGACCATGGCACCATTCTGTAAAGATGAAGAAAAATATTTAGTTGTTGAGGAGCTAGTTGAGCAAATTAAAAATTTAAAAGAAAACAAAACTGAAATAGATGGCCAAGTTATTAATGATATTTTAACTGTTAATGGAGTTAGATTTTCATTTGAAGATGGTTCTTGGGGACTTATAAGAGCATCTTCAAACAAACCATCTTTAGTTATTGTTACTGAAAGTCCAACATCAGATGGAAGGAAGAAAAAAATCTTTGATTTTATTGACGATTTGTTGCAAAAAACCGGTAAGATCGGTGAATATGATCAGAAGATTTAATTTTTTAAATTATCTTCATCAGTTTTATTTTCTAAATTATCGTTATCAGTTTTAGTTTCTAAATTATCACCAGCCTGATTGTTTTCTTGTTCAGGAGTTTCATCGCTATAAAACTTTCTAATCAATTCCTCCTCTTTTAGTCTTTGTTCTTCATCAAATTTTTTCTCCCATTCTTTCATTCGCCTATTTTCCTCATCTTCTCTCTCTTTTTGAGCAATTTCAGCTAATCTGATCCTTTCGTTTTCCTCTTCAATTCTTTTTTGTCTTTCCTCCTCTAATTTCAATTCTCTTTCTCTTTGACGTCTTTCATTTTCTTTATTTATCCTCTCACGTTCAGCTTCTTTAAGTTCTTTTTCTTTGACTCTTAACTCCTCTTCCTTGGCTCTTTGCTCAGCCTCTTCTTTTAAAATTTGTCTTTGAATTTCTTGCTGTCTTTCAGTTTCCAGATTTCTCAATCTATCTTCCATTTCTTTAAGTTTTTCTTGCTCATATTTTAACTTTCTAGCTGCCTCTCTTAATCTTTGTTCTTCCTCAAGTCTATTTTTCCTTTCAATTTCTTTTAATCTTATTTTTTCTTGTCTTTCTTTTTCTTTTTCATCTCTTTTTTTTTGAGCTTCAATTTCTTTATTTTTTAATTCCTCTTCTTTAATTTTTATATTTTCTTCTCTAATTCTTTGTCTCTCTAACATCTTCAGTCTTAAATCTTCTTCTTTAAGCTTTCTGGCTTCCTCTCTAAGTTTTCTTGTTTCTTCGTCTTTTATTTTTTTCTGCTCTATTTTAATTCTCTGAGCTTCTATTTTTTGTCTTTTCTCTTCATTCTTTTTTTCTTGCTTTTCATTTTCAATGATTAATTTTTTTTGAAAAAGAAGTTTTTTTCTTTCCTCTTTTAATTCGTCTTGTTTAGCTTTTTTCGCTAATTTTTTTTCTAAAATTAATTCTTTTTTTTTTTCTTTTTCTAATTGTTTTTGTAATGCTAAATCTTTTTTAACTTTATTTTTTTTGATATTCTCTAGAAATGAAGAGAGTTTATTTTTTGATTTATCTAAGGGATCAAATAAATTTTTTTTAATTTTTTTATTAATATCTTTTATTGAAACCATGATTTAAATTATCAATTTCAATTTAAACCCTAAATATTATGTGTGGCTAAATTGAGTTTTTCAAAAATCTAAATACAACTTTAAATTGTTAGTACTTATATTGGTTGATAAAGTACATTTTCAACTAATAAGTGTTCATAAAAATGTAAAGAATCACTTAATTTAGATATGTGAGGTGATGGAGGGAGACTGAAGTCACCTCTTTTTTTTTATTATTTATAATTTCAAATATTCATAAAAAAATTTAATCGAAACCACTAAAAGAAAAATTCCAAAAAACTTACTAATTTTATTTTTATCAATACTATGAACTGTTTTAGCTCCTATCCGAGCCATGAAAGTTGTAATTGGTATAAAAATTAAAAAAGCAGGCAGATTTATAAAACCAATACTTAATGGAAGACTTGAATTTAAATAACTTCCTGAAATTAAAAAGCCTATTGCTCCAAATAGAGCAATTAAAAAACCTATAGCTGCTGCACTTCCTATTGCTTTATTTATTGAATAACCAAAAAACTTAAGGATAGGTACATTCATCACAGCTCCTCCTATACCCATAGGTGCAGATATAAACCCAACAAGAAAACCAAGGATTACTTTTAAATGTAATTTCATTTTAACAATTATATTTTGCTCCTTTTCCTTTATTAATAATAAATAAATTCCTAAAAATAAGATCATTATGGAAAAAAATAAAACTAAGGCTTTAGTTTTTAAAGAAGCAGCAAAAATAGTACCAATAATAACTCCTAGTACAACAAAAAGACCGTAGTTTTTTACAACGTCAAAATCAACCGCCTTAAATTTATGATGTGTTAAAACTGAAACTGTAGAAGTTGGTATTATAATTGCAAAGGAGGTTCCTACAGCAAGGTGCATTACATATTGAGGATCAATTTCTAAAGAACCAAAAATAAAATATAAAAAAGGAACAGTTATCAATCCCCCACCAATACCAAATAAACCAGCAACAAAACCAACTGGTATAGCAGTTAAAGCCATTAATAAAATAATATAACTGTATTCGTTTGTTAAAATTGAATTAAGCAGACTGGCCTACTCTAGTATCTACATTATTGTATTTAATTTTATCCATGATGTGATCAATTTTTTTCACATCAGCATCTCTTACACACATATTTTCACTTAAATATCTTTTCCAATAACTTGCACCTGTTTGACCATGAAACAAACCAAGAGTATGTCTCATGATTTGATTTAACCTTGTTCCTTTTTTTAATTCTTCTTTAACATAAGGAATGAGTTGTTCAATTACATATTGTCTACTTGGAACATCGTCATTATTAAATATTTCTCTTTCAATATCTGCTAATAAATAAGGGGTATGATACGCAGCTCTTCCTATCATTACACCATCTGTTTTTTCTAAATGAGGTTTTATTTCATCCACTGAGATTATTCCTCCATTAATTATGATCTCTTCATTAGGAAAATCTTTTTTTAATTTATAAACATATTCGTATTTTAGAGGAGGAATATTTAAATTTTGTTTAGGTGTAAATTTACCTAACATTGCTTTTCTTGCATGAATGATGAAAGTTTTAACTCCAGTTGCTTTTAAAGTAGAAATAAAACTATGTAAATTTTCATAATCTTCTACATCATCGTAACCAATTCTTGTTTTGATAGTTACTGGTAGTTTTGTAACTGATTGCATTTTACTTAAACAATCTGCCACTAAATTTGGCTCTTTCATTAAACAAGCACCAAATCTATTTTTTTCAACTTTTTTACTTGGACAACCTAAGTTTAGATTAATTTCATCATAACCAAAATCTTCGCCTACTTTAGTGGCTTCAGCTAAAAGTTTTGGAGAAGAGCCTCCTAATTGAAGCGCTACAGGTTTCTCATTAATATTAAACTCCAATAACTTTTTTTTATCTCCTCTATTTATAGCTTCATCGACTACCATCTCAGTGTAAAGAAGAGTGTTTTTGGATATTAATCTTAGAAAAAATCGTTCATGACGATCTGTGCAATCCATCATAGGAGCAACTGATACTTTCCTATTCATGGTATAACTTTATATTATTTTTTTATGAGTTTGAAGCTTCAGTGTCATCTGAAGATACGTCTGCTTCTTGATTTTCTGATTCTGATACTTCGTCTAAAGAAACTTCTCCTTGCTCATTCATCGTTTCTTCTCCTACTGAATTATCAACTTCTGCTGTAGCTGTTTCAGATAGCTCAGCCAAATCTTCTTTTGTTACCTGAATTTTTTCTGGAGTTTTTCTTGCTCTTTTAGATGGTAAAATTGGAGTACCACTTTTTGAAATTTCACCTTTGTAAAGATTTTCAAAATCATCACCTACATCTTCATCATCCTCAGCAGTATCGTCAACTTGCTCAACATGTTTTCTAAGTTTGTAAACGGCGCTATCAGTTAAATCTGAAACTTTAATTTTTTCTTCGGCAATTTCTCTTAATGAAATAACTGTATTTTTATCGTTATCTCTATCAATTGTTGGTTCTATTCCTGCATTAAGTTGAGTAGCTCTTTCTTTAGCAACAAGGACTAATTCGTAAGGACTCTCTACTTTATCTATACAGTCTTCTACGGTAACTCTGGCCATGCGCAGTATCTACACAGTGAGTCTTTAAAAATCAAGGGCTATTTTTATAAATAATGTGGATTTAACTTATTTTTAACCAAATAAAGAAGGATAATTGAGCCAAAGATATAAGTTCCTGAAACAACGGCTATGTCTTCAATTGAAAAACCAATATCAATCAGAAAGCCAAAAAGAGCAGTACCAAATGCTGTTGAAAATACCATCAATGCAGTTGTTAAAGCTTTTATGGACCCAATATATTTAACACCATAAATCTCAGCCCAAGTTGAAGATCCAAGCACGTTTGCCAAACCATTAGTTACCCCCACTAAACCAAAAAATACAAAAGAAGACAGCGGTGCATCAAAAGAGTAAAGAACTATAGTACCAAAAAGAAGTGGGATATTCATATAGATTAATAATTTTCTACTTGAAAATTTATCAATTAAAAAACCAGATATAAACAGAGTAATCACTGATAAAATAGAGTAAGCCATAAATGATTGTGCAATCACATAAGGTCCCCACTCTTTAGAAGAAGATATAAAAGACTGATAAACAAAAGATCCTGTTGCAATCCACGGCATTGCTAACATCGTCATACAAATGATGTAAAATCTATAATCTTTTAAAACTTCTATTCTTTTCCATTGTTTAATTTCTTTATTATTCTCTTCAATTTTAGATTCTTCTCTAGTATCAAGCTTAACGTCTTTAACTAAAAGAAAAGTTGCAACAGGTAAAACAAGTATAACTATAATAGATATTGAAACCCAAATATCTCTCCATTCTATAAATGTTAATAAAAAAACAATTAAAACTGGCATTATAAATTCAGCCAATGACAATCCTAACCAACCTGTACTTAAAGCCCTGCCCCTATTTTTTTCAAAAAAACGAGATATGGTTGTTGTTGCTGTATGACTTGATAAACCTTGTCCAGCTAATCGCATTAAAAAAATTCCTACAAATAAAAAAATAACAGATGAAATTTTTGAAAATATAAAGCAAGAAGCAGACAGAAAAATAATTACATAAGAAGCAAACTTTAATATATTTACGTCATCAATTTTTTTTCCAATCCAAACTAAAACAATACTACTTAGTAAAGTGGCTGATGCATAAATTGAGCCAAATTGTCCATGTGTAATTGATAAGGCGTCTCTAATACTAGAATTAAATAAGCCAAGAAAAAAACTCTGTCCAAAACTCGAAAAAAATGTAAAAATAAATCCAAATACAATTACTTTTAAACTTAAACTTTTAAACATAGAAAAAAATTATGACTTGTAATGTTGCTTTCATAGGTCTTGGGGTTATGGGCTACCCAATGGCTGGATATATATCAAAAGCTGGACACAATGTAACTGTTTTTAATAGAACTAAATCTAAAGCTGAAAAATGGATTGGTGAATATAAAGGTAAAATGGCCAATACACCTGCGGAGGCTGCAGATGGTGCTGATTTCATTTTTACATGTGTTGGTAATGATGATGATTTAAGAGAAGTGGCAACTGGGGAAAATGGATTATTTAACACAGCGAAAACTGGATCTATTTTTATTGATAACTCAACTGTATCAGCAGAAGTATCAAGAGAATTAAATAAAAAAGCAAATGATAAAGGTTTTAGTTTTTTAGATGCTCCTATTTCTGGTGGACAAGCTGGCGCTGAAGGCGGAATACTAACAGTAATGGTTGGTGGTGATGAAGAAGTGTTTAAAAAGGCTGAACCTGTAATTGATTGTTATAGTAAAAAAGTAAAATTAATTGGGCCTTGTGGAAGTGGTCAGTTAACAAAGATGATGAACCAAATGTGTATTGCTGGAACAGTCCAAGGTTTATCTGAAGCAATTAATTTTGGAATAAACGCCGGTTTAGATATGGATAAAGTTATGGAAACAATATCTAAAGGTGCAGCACAATCTTGGCAGATGGAAAATAGATACCGAACTATGACAGATGATAAATTTGATTATGGTTTTGCTATTGATTGGATGAGAAAGGATCTAAAAATTGCAATCGAGGAAGCAAAAAAAAATGGTTCACCTGTTCCAATAACAGAAATTATTGATGGTTATTATGCTGAGGTTCAAAAAATGGGTGGCAATCGTTGGGATAGCTCAGGTTTGATTGCTCGATTAAAAAAGAAAAAATAATATTTGTGACTGATACAGTTCCTTATTATGAGGACTTTGCGGAGATCAAAAAGAAAATTTGGTCAATGTTAGAAAATGCAGTTAAAGATAGAAGTTCTCCTTTTCGAATACCAGTATTTATTTGTGGAGATCAATCTGATCTAGACGGAAGAATTATTGTTCTTAGAAAATCTGATCAATCAAATAATCTAGTGCAATATCATAGTGATATTCGATCAGATAAAATTGAAAAATTAAGAGGAAATAAAAATGCAGCAATGTTGTTTTACGATAAAGATGAAAAAATACAGGTTAGATTGAAAGTTGAATGTACGATTAATCACAATAATGATGTAACAAAAGAATCTTGGTCTAGAACCCAACATATTAGTAGAAAATGTTATTTGGTTGATAATGGTCCAGGAACTGTTTCAGATCTACCAACCTCTGGACTAAAACCAGAATTAGACAATTTTGGTTACACCAAAGAGCAAAGTGAAGAAGGTTACAAAAACTTTACTGTCATTCAGTGCAAGATTAAATCTATAGAATGGCTTTACTTAGCAGCTAAAGGACATCGAAGAGCTAGATTTGATCTAAAAAGCAATGTAGATACTTGGTTGGTGCCTTAATGAGAATTAATATATTAGCTTTGAAAATAATTTTAATAAGTTTCATAAGCTTAAGTGTTGTTAATGCTGAAAATAAAAATGAATTATCTATAGGTATTGCTATTGGGACTGGTGTTATGGAAAATGTTAAAGGAATGCATACTCCGGTTACTGGTAATCCTGGTACAAATGTAAAAGGCTTAGTTTTAGATGACGATAGCTTAAATACAATATATTCACTAAGTATTGATTATAATAAATATCTAAAAGATAATTTATATTTAAATTCAGGTATTTCTTTCGCTCGCCATTATACTGTTGATACAAATATTACTTTTGATGGTGGATATAATTCAGAATTTCCAGATATACATTTTAGGGGCTTGGCTTTAGAATTGGGTCCAAGTTACCGAATTAATAATATTTCAAATTTTACACCCTATATAGGTTTAAACGCTTCTAGCTTTCTAGGATTTCAGTCTGATACAAACTACGCGACTACTTCAGGTGTTTATGGAGTAGGAGGTGCTGAAACCTTTGTAAAATGCTTCGGTTTAACTCCTAACGTAGGTTTTTTTATTAACTCTGGATTTTTTAAAGGATATGGTTTTTCAATAGAAAATTTAATTTTGGCATGTGATAATGATCACAATAGAAGTATGACTGAAGGCTATAAAGCTGATTTCAATATACTTCAATACAGATTTGATTATCGAATAAATTTTTAAATAAAATATTTACTGTTTACACTTCAGATGGTTACTGGATATATATTTACAGCATTTCTTATAATTTTAGGATTAGCTGTAATGAGATTGGGCAGTATTCATTTTAAAAAATTTAAAGAGGGTAAAACCAAAATTAAATCAAAGTTAAGTGGACAAATATCTTTTTTAATTTTGTTTTTAATAATAATTGGATTGATAGTTTATTCAGTCAACGATCTATTATTTAAGTAAATAAATTATTTTTTCAAATACCTTTAATAATTATATTTGTACCCTCAGAATTATCTAATCTTATTTTTTTTATTGGTTTGTATTCTTCAGAATTGTACCATTCTAATGCTTTTTCATATGTAGGGAATTTAAGAATAATAATTCTAGGAAATTTTGTTTCTCCATCAAAAATTTGAAATTCACCAGCTCTTACTAAAAATTCTCCACCAAATTTATTTACAAGTGGCGATACCTTTTTAACATATTCTTTATAATTTTCAGGATTAGTTACTTTTAATTGAGCTATTACGTAGCCTGCTGGCATTTATCTCCTTTAAAAAATTGATTTCGAATATTTTTTCCAATTATTTTGATAATGTTTTGTGTTTTCAAATACTGCTTTTTTTTCTTCCTCTGAAACTTCTCTAATAACTTTACCTGGAGAGCCTACAACCAGAGAATTGTCAGGTATAACTTTATTTTCTGTAATTAAGGCCTTGGCCCCTATTATACAATTTTTTCCAATGTTAGCTTTATTTAAGATAACAGCCCCAATCCCAATTAAACTGTTGTCTCCAATAGTACATCCATGAAGCATAACTAAATGTCCAACAGTAACATTTTTTCCTACTTTTAAAGGACATCCAGGATCTGTGTGTAATACGCTTCCATCTTGTACATTAGATCCTTCACCAATATGAATATTTTCAATATCTCCTCTAAGCACTGAATTAAACCAAATACTTGTATTTTTTTCTAAAGTAACATCCCCTATTATTGTAGCATTTGGAGCTACCCAATTTTCGCCAGAGTTTTTTGGTTTTTTATCTTTTAAATCATAAAACATAATCTATATATTTTACATTATGCCCATTCAAACTCCAATATGTGATTTTGGTCAAAAAGCTACTTCATTTGAATTAAAAT